>JBAVTM010000434.1:0-2751 GCA_049696195.1 Desulfuromonadaceae bacterium
GCCTATAACCAGCCGGTCAGGCTTATGGCGTTATGTACAGGGAATTTATGACAATTAGTGAATTTGAAATAAAGCGGTACGAAAAAATTGTAGGACAATTTATTGAAAAGCGCCGTCCCGCTCCGCACATACGAAACCAAGTTGATCTAGCCTTTCGACTCGAAAAACAAAGTGTCATTATATTTGAAATCAGAGAGTTGTGGAATCAACCAGGTAAAAAAACAGAATCACCAATCGCAAAGGCAACATACGTCAAAAAGACAAATTCGTGGAAACTCTTCTGGCAACGTGCTGATTTGAAGTGGCACGGGTATGAACCAACATCAGAAACAAAAACAATCGAAGAATTTTTGGCGGTTGTTGAAAAAGACGAGTATGGCTGTTTCTGGGGCTGAAACAGCACATAACCCGAACCCTTATGCGAAAATGTAATGAAGGATTTTCTATGCTCTCAACCGAAAGCCGCACTCTGGGGCGGACCAAGCTAACCAACTATAAATATGAAACAAATAGTCAAAAAACCCCCTCATTTACACCCTTAAAGACTCATTTTTGCAGGCAAAAAAGAAATGCTGCTCTCAAGAGCTGAACCTTAACTTTTCTGCTGCACCTTCATGATCTTCGGCATGTTGGTTTCTATCCAATCAGCCAACGACTCGACTTTACAGCCGACCTCCTCACCCATCGGTGTCAGAGTATATTCCACATGCGGCGGCACAACCGGAAAGGAAACCCGGTTGATGAAGCCATCTTTTTCCAAATACTGGAGCGTCTGTGCCAGCATCTTCTCGCTGACCCCGCCCACCTTGCGTCGTAAATCGCTGAAGCGGTGCGTGCCTTCCATCAAGGCCACCAGCACAAGCACACCCCAGCGACTGGTGACGTGTTTGAGAATCTCGCGCGATGGACATTCAACTGAAAACAACTCTCCGCGCCGCATCCGCTCGGAGAATTTTGCAGCATTGGATTTGATCATGACACTTACCTTTATGTGCGTACTTACTAAAAGTAAGTATAGATGGTATGGTGAGTCAATGCAACATATCAACCACTGTTGAAAGGAGTTTTATTATGATCGTCATCACTGGAGCTACCGGGCAATTGGGCCGTTTGGTCATTGCATCACTGCTGAAAAATGTACCCGCAGCCAACATCATCGCCGCCGTGCGCAATGTAGAGAAGGCCAAAGATATTGCGGCAATGGGTGTGCAGGTGCGTTACGCCGATTACAGTCTGCCGGAAACATGGGACGAGGCGCTAAAGGGAGCCGACAAAGTGCTGCTGATCTCTTCAAGCGAGGTCGGCCAACGTGCGAAACAGCATCGCACCGTCATCGATGCTGCCATCCGGGCTGGAGTGAAATTTCTGGCTTACACCAGTGTCCTGCACGCCGACACATCTCCGCTCGGACTTGCCGTCGAACATAAAGAGACCGAAGCAACAATCCGCGCATCCGGGATTCCTTTCGCGCTGTTGCGCAACGGTTGGTACACAGAGAACTACACAGCCGGCGTACCTTCCGCACTGGAGCATGGCGCAGTGTATGGCTGCGCGGGCGATGGCCGCATCTCATCGGCTTCGCGTGCCGACTACGCAGAAGCTGCGGCTGCCGTGTTGACTGCGGACAGCCAGGCGGGACGCGTCTATGAATTGGCTGGCGACACCGCCTACACACTGACGGAGCTGGCCGCGGAAATCTCGCACCAGTCCGGCAAAAACATAGGTTATGTGAACCTGCCGGAAGCCGAGTACAAAAAAATCCTTATTCAAGCGGGGCTGCCGGAAGCGATCGCCGGATTACTTGCAGATTCGGACACTGGAGCTTCTAAAGGGGGTTTGTTTGATGACAGCCGTCAGCTCAGCAAACTGATAGGCAGGCCCACGACATCATTGGCAACAGCAATTGCGGAGGTGATGTAAACGGAGTACGCCCCATCACTCTGCAGTGATGGGGCGTGTTTTTGCGTTTTATCCTCGTTTTCTGCGCAGCACCTGCTTGTCACCCAACCGCATCGTCACATTGAATCTCGTCATGCTTGCAAAGGCAGTTGACGCTAGTTAGCAAATATGCTAACTTTCTTATATGAATTACACCATCGAATATTTTCATTCTCGCGTCCAAGCCGAAATTGAATCCTGGCCTGATGGCATACTTGCTGATTACGCGCGAATACTCGAACTACTGATGGAGTTTGGACCGAACCTGCGAATGCCGCACTCGCGGGCAATGGGCAGTGGGCAGTGGCATCTTTGAGGTGCGACCGCATGGCCGAGAAGGAATTGGACGAGCGTTTTATTGTTTTGTTGTCGGACAACGGATCGTAATACTGCATGCATTCATCAAGAAAACACAGACCACTCCGAAACAGGAACTGAAAATTGCTCGGAAAAGAATTAAGGAGGTTCAAAATGGCTGAATTAAAATACCAACCTGTAACTCATGACCACAATGCATTTCTTGAAAAAGCTAAGAAGAGGGAAGGCTTTAAGATGGCATATGAAGATTTGGAAGAGGAATACGCTCTGGCAAAAGAGATGCTTGCTGCCCGTGCGCGAGTCGGTTTTTCACAGGAAGCGGTCGCCGAAATCATGGGAACAACAAAGAGCGCAATATCAAGGCTTGAAGCAGTTGGAAAACACGCCCCTTCCATAACCACGCTCAAAAGATATGCACATGCAGTCGGCTGTCATCTTGAAATAAAGTTTGTTCCAGAGCGTGCCGAGCAAGGCCTCTAACAGCGCCTCTCTACC
>JBAVTM010000435.1:0-13942 GCA_049696195.1 Desulfuromonadaceae bacterium
GTATCAGCCTCGCCAGCAAGCCTGGCGTGGGTACGACGGTGGCGATAAGCCTGCCCCTGCAATAAACTTTTGAGATTTTCATCAACTTACAGTAAAATGCTTTGTTTACAGCTTTGCAGTTATTGTAGTGACGGGGATATACACGATGAAACAGTTAATCGAAAAAGCGAACACGCTGATGGAGGCTCTGCCATACATCCGGCGTTTCTCCGGGAAAACATTTGTCATCAAGTATGGCGGTCATGCCATGGCGGACGAAAAGCTGAAGGAATCGTTTGCCCTCGATGTCGTTCTGCTCAAATCGCTGGGGATCAACACCGTTATCGTTCATGGAGGCGGCCCGCAGATCAATGACACCCTGAAGCGGTATGGCATCGTCTCCGAGTTCGTGCGCGGCATGCGCGTAACGGACGCCGAAACGATGCAGGTGGTCGAAATGGTGCTGGCGGGGCAGGTTAACAAAGAGGTTGTCGGATACCTCAATCAGCATGGCGGGCGTGCGGTCGGTCTTTCCGGCAGGGACGGCACCCTGCTGCAGGCGAAGAAACTGCTGCAGGAAGTCAGGGGGGAAGACGGCACGGTAGAGATGGTCGATATCGGCTTCGTGGGCGATGTGGTCAAGGTCAACACGGATCTGATCGCCACGCTGGAGCAGGGGAAATATATTCCGGTCATCGCGCCGATCGGTGTCGGGCTTGACGGGGAAAGCTACAACATCAATGCCGACCTGGTCGCCGGCAGGGTTGCGGCGGCGCTTAATGCTGAGAAGCTGATCCTGTTGACCGATATCAACGGCGTCAAGGACAAAAGCGGCACGTTGCTTGAGAGTATATCGGTAGCCGATCTGCACCGTCTGATCGAGGAGGACGCCATCACCGGCGGCATGATCCCCAAGGTGATCTGCTGCGCCGACGCCCTCAAGGAAGGGGTCAAAAAAGCACATATTATCGATGGCCGGATGGAGCACGCCGTGCTGCTTGAGATATTTACCGACGTCGGCATAGGGACGGAGATCACTAAGTGAAACGCGCCTTTTCCGCCATACCGGCGTTGATCTTCGTGTTCCTTGTGCAGCGTAGCGCCCTCTCCCTATCCCTCCCCCAGCGGGGGAGGGGATACAGTTACCCTCTCCCGCTGGGAGAGGGTGGCCAAAGGCCGGGTGAGGGGCTTCCGCGTCACCCTTGATCGCCTTGGTCTGACGAAAAAATCGCATTTCATAGATAGGAATAAGCAATGAACAGTCAACAATGGATTGAAAAATCAGATAAATATATCATGAAGACCTACGGCCGCTACCCGATCGTCCCTGTCAGGGGAGAGGGGTGCCGGTTGTGGGATGCGGACGGCAAGGAGTATCTTGATTTTCTGGGCGGGGTCGCGGTCAACAACCTGGGGCATTGCCACCCGAAAGTTGTCGCAGCGCTCCAGAAGCAGGCCGCCGAACTGATCCACTGCTCCAATTACTACCAGATTCCGCAGCAGATCGAGCTGGCGGAGCTGCTCTGCAATAACTCCTTTGCCGATAAGGCGTTCTTCTGCAACAGCGGCGCCGAGGCGAACGAGGCGGCGATCAAGCTGGCGCGAAAATACAGCCGCGACACGTTCGGGCCGGAACGTTACGAGATCATTACCGCCGCTGATTCCTTCCACGGCCGCACCATGGCCACGGTTTCGGCTACCGGCCAGGAGAAGGTACAGCGTTTCTTCGATCCGCTCCTGCACGGCTTCAAGCATGTCCCGTTCAATGACGTCGCTGCACTGGAGGCGGCGGTAACCTCCACCACTTGCGCCGTCATGCTGGAGCCGATCCAGGGTGAAGGCGGGGTCAATATGCCGTCACCCGGCTATTTTCAGGCCGTACGGGAAATCTGCGACCGCCATGGCCTGCTGCTGATCTTCGACGAGGTTCAGGTCGGGATGGGGCGCACCGGCAAACTGTTTGCGTATGAACATTTTGACGTAACCCCGGATATCATGACCCTTGCCAAGGCGCTGGCCGGTGGGGCGCCTATCGGCACCATGCTCGCCAAAGACAAGTTCGCCGTCGCTTTCGTCCCCGGAACCCACGGTTCTACTTTTGGCGGCAACCCGCTGGTCTGCGCCGCCGCCATCGCCACGGTCAGAACCATTCTTGAGGATGGCCTGCTGAATCGATGCGAAGAGATCGGCGAGTATCTTGTGAATGAACTGGAAGCGCTTCAGCACAAATATCATGCCGTAAAAGAAGTGCGAGGCATCGGCCTGATGATCGGCATGGCGTTACATATTCCGGCAAGTGATATTGTCAAAAAGGGACATGAACGTGGCGTGCTGCTCAACGTAACCCACGACACGGTGCTCCGTTTTGTGCCGCCGCTGATCGTGACCAAACAGGAAATCGATGCAATGATTGCAATCCTCGACGGCATTTTTGCCGAGGCCAAGGCATAGGAGAAAGAGATGACGCGACATTTTCTGGCGCTGCACGATTATACGAAGGATGAGCTGGACGTCATGCTGGCACTGGCCGCAGACCTGAAGGGGAAACAAAAGCATGGCGTTCCGCACAGGTTGCTGGACGGCAAAACAGTTGCACTGATTTTTGAAAAAGCCTCCACCCGCACCAGGGTTTCCTTCGAGGTGGGTGTCTTTCAGCTCGGCGGGCATGGCCTGTTCATGCCTTCTGCCAACTCCCAGATGGGGCGCGGTGAGCCGATCAGGGATAGTGCCCGTGTCATGTCCCGTTATTGTGACGGTGTCATGATCCGCACCTTCGGGCAGGAGATTGTGGACGAGTTTGCGAAATATTCCGATGTGCCGGTCATCAACGGGCTGACGGACCTCTATCACCCATGCCAGATCATGGCCGACCTGCAGACGGTGGTCGAACACAAACGCACCTATGAAGGTTTGACATTTGCCTGGATCGGCGATGGCAACAACATGGCCAACACCTGGATAGAGGCGGCCGCAATCTTCGGCTTCAGGTTGCGCCTTGCCTGTCCTGCCGGGTACGAGCCTGACAGCAAGGTCATGGCGTGGGCTCAGGCCAAATCTCCCGGCCTGATTTCACTGTCATCCGACCCGAAGGTCGCGGTGACCGGCGCGGATGTGGTCAATACCGACGTCTGGGCCAGCATGGGGCAGGAGGCAGAGCAGAAGGAACGTGAAAAAGCTTTTGCCGGTTATTGTCTTGATGATGCGCTCCTTGTCCTGGCAAAACCGGACTGTATCGTGCTGCACTGTCTCCCTGCCCACCGCGGTGAGGAAATATCCGATTCGGTCATCGAAGGGAAAAACTCCGTCGTCTGGGACGAGGCGGAAAACCGCCTCCACATACAGAAAGCAATAATGGCGACATTAATCTAAATAATATCAGTAACTAAAGGAGACTCCTCATGGCAAAAGCAAAAAAACAGGAAATCAGCAAGATCGTTCTGGCCTATTCCGGCGGGCTGGATACATCCATTATCCTTAAGTGGCTTAAAAATGAGTACGGTTGCAAGGTTGTCGCCTTTTCGGCCGATCTGGGACAGGGGGATGAACTCGATCCGGTCCGCGAAAAGGCTCTGGCGACCGGCGCCGATAAGGTGTACATCGACGACCTCCGTGAAGAATTCGTACGCGACTTCGTTTTTCCGATGTTCCGCGCCAACGCAATTTACGAGGGGCACTACCTGCTCGGCACCTCCATCGCCCGCCCGCTGATCGCCAAGCGCCAGATGGAAATAGCCGCCAAGGAGAAATGCGATGCCGTCTCCCACGGCGCCACCGGCAAGGGGAACGACCAAGTCCGCTTCGAACTGGCCTACTACCACTTCAACCCGGCCATCAAGGTTATCGCTCCTTGGAGGATGTGGGACCTGAACAGCCGCCAGGCGCTGATCGAATACGCCAAGAAGAACGGCATCCCGATCCCGACCATCAAGAAACGCCCTTGGTCGTCAGACCGCAATCTGCTCCATATCTCCTTCGAAGGGGGCATCCTGGAGGATACCTGGGCCGAGGCTCCGGAAGAGATGTACGTCCTGACCAAATCGCCGGAGAAGGCCCCCAACAAGCCGCAGTACGTGGAAATCGAGTTCAAGAACGGCAATGCCGTAGCCGTGGATGGCGAGCAGATGACACCGGCACAGCTCCTGGCGCATCTCAACTACCTCGGCGGCCAGCACGGCGTTGGCCGTGTAGACCTTCTTGAGAACCGCTCGGTCGGCATGAAGTCGCGCGGCGTCTACGAGACCCCCGGCGGCACGATCCTGCGTGAAGCACATTCTGCCGTTGAGCAGATCACCATGGACCGCGAAGTCATGCGTATCCGTGACTCCCTGATTCCCGAATATGCAAAACAGATCTACGCCGGCTACTGGTTCTCCCCCGAGCGCCAGATGCTGCAGACCCTGATCGACGACTCGCAGAAATGCGTCAACGGCGTGGCCCGGGTCAAGCTCTACAAGGGGCTCTGTCGTACCGTCGGCCGCAAGTCGGAGACAGATTCGCTCTTCAACCTTGACTTCGCCACCTTCGAGAAGGATCAGGTATTCAACCAGGCCGATGCCGAGGGCTTCATAAAGATCAATTCGTTGCGGCTGCGCATCAGGTCGCTGATGCAGGCTAACCGGAAGAAGTAGGTCTTGACGAGGAAGCGCTTCAAGAAAGAACACATCGTCACCTCGGTTGTGGCGGTGATCGTGGATGACGACGGGCGGGTACTCCTGACCAGGCGGAGTATCGAGCCCTTCCAGGATCTGTGGGTTATGCCGGGAGGCAAGATCGACCTCGGTGAACCGATCCTGGAGGCGTTGAAGCGTGAAGTGCATGAAGAGGTGGGGCTGGAGATTGAGGTCGAGGGGTTGATCGATGTCTTCGAACACCTCACTCCGGGGGAGGAAAACTGCCATTTTGTGATCCTCTATTACCGCTGCCGTCCGCTTTACTGCGATATCGTCCAGAACGAACACGAAGTCTCCGAGGCCGACTGGGTTCCCTGCCGCGAGTTGGGGGGCTACGCCATGCCCGCCGGGGCCCGGTACATACTGGGGAAGGTGTTCCCGGATCTCTCGTTGTGCGGTCCTTCGGATAACGTCGATGCCTGACATCATCGATAAAAAAGTAAACCTGGAGTTCCCGCTGGGGCACCACCTGCACTGCATGGTCGCCCAGATTCCCAATAACCTCAAGCGTGCGGATATCGGCTTCCGCCTTATCGATCCCGAGGAGAAGTGGCGCCTGGTCAGTTCGGTGCTGGATCTGGTTGCGATTGGCGATGGGAACCTGAAGAAGCTCCATTTTCTGCTGTTTCCTGAATCGAGCCTGCCCGCTTCCCGCTTCGACGATATGCTGGCAACCATCGAGCAGCGGTTCCGCCCGAATACGGTAACGGTGTTCGGTGTCGAACATATACGGCTGCGTGAGTATCGTGCCCTGTTGGAACGTTTCCGGGCTGACAACACCGAGGCGATCGGGTTTGTGGATCATGACATCAATTCGGGCGATGTGCTGGATATGCCGGTTAACTGGTGCTGCATTGCCGTCAAGGAGGCCGACGGCCGCTTGCGGGTGTTCCTTGAGGCCAAAAGTCATCCTTTTCACGGCGAGGAGTACATCGACACGTTTCATGACCTGTATCGCGGCCGGCATTTCTACCTGTTCCGTTCTCGTCCGTCGTGCTTCAACTTCATGGCCATTATCTGCCTGGATTACCTGTATCGTGATCTGTACACGTCAAACATACGGAAGATCATCGACCACGCCAACCAGCTTTTCTTTAGCACTCGGCAGGGTCTGGATGCCCTGTTCGTAATTCAGTGCAATCCCAAACCGGAACACCATGCATATCGTGATGTGATAAGCGGCTTCTACGGCGAATATATCGAGGATATGCCGGGGGTGCGTGAGACGGTGACCGTCTTCGGCAACGTGTCGGAGGAGACCACGATTGAGGGTTACCCCGCAGGAAACGCTTTCGGCAGTTCGTATGTCGTGATCAATCATAATCATCGCCTGGCGCAGGTCAGTTTTCCGGAATTTGCCACGGATGACTTCGATGGTGCCCCGGTCTGCCGGCTTCGATTCGGTAAGGGAACGCGACTGCTTTACTTCAACCTACCTCAGCAGCACGAGATTGACCCGCGTACTTCGCGGATTCCGCTCAAGGTTCATGCCATCATGGCTGGCGACGAGTCCGGTGTGTGGCACAAGATTACCGTCGATGAACCGGCGGCAGGCGGTGAAACTCCCGCTGTCCTGTAAACAAAATAGCAGTAACCCGGAATCGTTTTTGGCGTTTTCGGCAGAAAACAAGATGGTCACCGCACGTATTCCGTTTTCAAAGTCAGGAGAAAGTATGTCTAAAGATAAGCTCTGGGGAGGGCGTTTCACCCAGCCCACCGATAAGTTTGTTGAGGAGTTCACCGCCTCTATTCAATTCGACAAGCGCCTCTATCACCAGGATATAAGAGGCTCCATCGCGCATGCCCGCATGCTTGGCAAACAGGGAATCATCCCGCTCGAAGATGTAGAGCAGATTGTTCATGGCCTGCAGAAAATCCTGGGGCAGATCGAGGCCGGAGAATTTGATTTCTCCATCAGTCTCGAAGATATCCATATGAATATCGAAGCACGCCTCTCGGCCGCGATCGGTGAGGCGGGCAAACGGCTGCACACCGGGCGGTCGCGCAACGACCAGGTAGCGCTGGATATCAGGCTGTATCTGCGGGATGAGATCGTTGAAATCACGACCTATCTCGACCTGCTGATCGATGCCCTGCTGAACCAGGCAGAGGCCAATCTGGATACGATTATGCCCGGCTTCACCCATCTGCAGACCGCGCAGCCGATCCTGTTTGCCCATCACCTGATGGCGTATGTCGAGATGTTCAAGCGCGACAAGGGGCGTCTGGAGGATTGTCTCAAAAGGGTCGATGTCATGCCGCTGGGGGCCGGGGCGCTGGCCGGCACGACCTTCCCGATCGACCGTGAATATGTCGCCGAACAGCTCGGTTTTACGGCCATAACCCGCAATTCACTCGACTCTGTTTCCGATCGGGACTTCGCCCTGGAGTTTCTCGCCGCCGCCTCAATTGTGATGATGCATCTGTCCCGCTTCTCGGAAGAGCTGATAATCTGGTCAACCAGTGCGTTTCAATTCATCGAACTATCGGACGGGTTCTGCACCGGGTCATCTATCATGCCCCAGAAGAAAAATCCGGACGTGCCGGAACTGGTGCGGGGCAAAACCGGCCGGGTCTATGGCAACCTTATGGCGCTGCTGACGACCATGAAATCATTGCCGCTGGCCTACAACAAGGATATGCAGGAAGATAAGGAACCGCTCTTCGACACCATCGACACGGTGAAGGGAAGCCTCAAGATATTTGCCGATATGATTCGCGAGATGCGGGTTAACAGTCAACGTATGCGCACGGCCGCAGGGCAGGGGTTCTCGACCGCCACTGATGTTGCCGATTATCTCGTGCGCAAGGGTCTTGCTTTCCGCGACGCCCACGAGGCGGTCGGAAAGTCGGTTGCGTATTGCGTGGAAAAGAAGATGGATATTACCGAACTCTCGTTGGCTGAGTGGCAACTTTTCTCCGCCAAGATCGACAACGATATTTTTGAATGTATTACCGTTGAGGCCAGTGTCAACGCCCGTAATGTTCCGGGCGGAACGGCCCGTGAGCGCGTATGGAGTGAAATACAGCTCGTGCGAGCGGGAAACTGATTCACGATGTATTGTGTTTTCTTCGGCTTCTCTGAAAAGCCATTCACGATTACCCCAAATCCTCATTTTGTATTTCTGAGCAGTATTCACCGTGAGGCGTATGCTCGGTTGCTGTACGGCGTCGACAACCATGCCGGTTTCATAGCCCTGACAGGCGAGGTCGGAACCGGCAAGACAACGATGCTTCGTACGCTGTTAACCCAGTTTGAACCGGAAAAATATAGAAGTGCGCTCATCTTCAACCCCTGTATGTCCGCTGAGCAACTTCTGGCAAACATTTGCCGGGAGTTCGGCATTGATGCCGCTGAAGAGAGTCGCTCCGGGTATCTGGACGCTCTCTACCTGTTTTTAATTGAACAGAACAGCGCCGGACGGACGGTTGTTCTCGTTATCGATGAAGCGCAGAACCTGGAACCGGACGTACTGGAGCAGGTGCGCATGATCTCCAATCTGGAGACCGAACGGGACAAGCTGATTCAGATCATACTGGCCGGCCAGCCGGAGTTGAATGGTGTTCTCCGGCGCCATGACCTTCGCCAGCTAAATCAACGTATTACGGTACGCTGTCGGCTTACGCCGATGAAACTTGATGACACGGCCCGTTACATCAACCACCGCCTTAAAATTTCCGGCAGCCGGATTCCGGACATCTTCTCACACGCTGCGGTCAGGCGTATCTATCGATTTTCACACGGTATCCCCCGATTGATAAATGTGGCCTGTGAACAGGCGCTGGTTATGGCCTGGACCCGTGAAATCCGTTCAGTTTCTCCCACGATTGCTGCGGAGGTTATCGCGGAGCTTCAACCGGATGATGGGTGTGAAGGGCTTTGGTTCCGCATTTTACATCGGCTGTTTGCCGGAAAGTGACCTGACAGTATGAGTTATATTCTTGATGCCCTGAAAAAAATCGAGCATGAAAAAAGCAAAAAAACCGGGCCTGGTGGAAGGACCAGTATTTCGGGAGAACTGTTCCAGGAACGGAACAGTCCGCCTGCCAGGGTCGGGACCTGGAAAATAGTGCTGTTGGTCGCGGCGGCATCTCTCGTGACGGGTACCGCTACCTGGTATTTGCTTCCGGGAAACGGCACAAAGAGTGTCGCGGTCGTCCGCCCGGCCGTTCCACCGCCAGCTGCTTCCGTAAACCCGCCGGCCGTGACCCCTGCAGTCCCGCTGCCGGTTCAATCCCAATCTGCACCCGTTGCTGCGCCGCCTGTATCAACGCCGGCTCCTGCTTCTGCTGCGCCTGAAAACAGGGCAACGGCTGGAGGTGGAGAAGCTTCTCCGCGGGAAGTCAGGCGGTCGAAAAGACAGATCAAGTCTCAATCACCTTCAACATATCCGAAGCAGACCGTTCAAACCGTTCAAACCGTTCAAACCGTTCAGGCCCCAGCCGATATCAAGCTGTCCGGCATAGCCTGGCAGGATGAGCGAGCCGCCCGGAGGGTTGTTATCAACGGCTTTCTGCTTAAAGAGGGTGCTGTCGTTACGGGTGCAAAAATAATTGATATTCAGGCCGACAGGGTCCGGTTCTCGTCCGCTGCCGGACAGTTCGAGATAAAACTGGATGCCGTAATGCCGACCGAGGTGAAGCGATGAAATCTCTTGGGCGCTCGGCGCTGGTCGTCGGCCTGTCGTTGCTGGCAACCGCCTGCGGCAGAAAAGGTCCGTTGATTTATCCCGACATGCTGGTCCCGGCAGCACCGGTTGCCGTTACAGCGCTGCAGAGCGGTTCCGCTGTAAAGCTCCAATTTTCCCTCTCTGACAAGGATAAGGCCGGGCGGCCGGTGCAGGGTGTAACCGGCGTAAAAATCAGCAGGCGGGCCGTTGAAGCCGACCAGAGGGACCTCTGCCGCTCCTGTACGACTGATTACCGCCTGTTTCGCACGCTCTACCTTGATCACCTGCCGACCGATACCCAGCGCTTTGGTAGTCGGCTGATACTGCTTGATAGCGATGTAAACGCGGGGAATATCTATTCATACAGTATTGTCCCATTCACAGTCGATGGCGTGGATGGTGCTGCATCAGCAGTTGCTGATGTTCATATCGGCGCTCCTCTTCCTGCGCCTGCCGTGAAAATAGAGTTATACCCGACTGAGGTGAGACTTCACTTTTCCGTACAACCGCCGGTCTCCGGCCGTCTGCTTGGTTACAACCTGTATCGCCGTCCCGTTGCGGCAGTCCGATCTTACGAGCCGCTCAACAGGGAACCGCTGAAGGGCAGCGAGTACATTGACAGCGCCCTTGAACGAGGTATTCGATATCTCTATTCAGCCAGAGCGCTGATGGTGCTGGAAGCGGGAGGCGTTGCAGAAAGCGCTGGATCACCGGAGGTTGAGGGGATGTTGAAGGACGACGAATAGACGGTCCGTCGATTCATGAAACATATTGAAACGAGAAAGGGCATCCACACGTGGATGCCCTTTTACTTTGAGCCGGTACTGCAACAGGTATTTACTTGGCGACAGTTTCAGCCAATTTGATTGCGATATCCTTGTAAGGGTTGGCGAACAGTATGATCAGGCAGACAACCAGGGCATAGATCGCCAGGGACTCGATCATGGCCAGACCGATCATCATGGTGGTCAGAATCTTGCCGGATGCGCCGGGGTTGCGTGAAACGCCTTCTACAGCGCTTTTGACTGCGAGACCCTGGCCAATGCCGGTGCCTACGGTGCCCAGTGCCATACCAATACCTGCTGCCAGAACGCACATCGTGAAAAAGCTCATCTTTACTACCTCCGTATGGTTTTGTCTCCTAAACAGTATAGGAGTATTTGAATTTAGATTTTAGCCCCGAAAAGCGGGATAAGTGCGTTAACGAAACCATTTTTGCAAACTGGTTTCTAACTTGTTAATGTGCGTGCTCCAGCGAACCCTGGATGTAGATCATGGCCAGGAGCATGAATACGAACGCCTGGATAAACGAAACCAGAACACCCATCAGCATCATCGGCAGCGGCACAAGAAATGGTGCCAGGCCGAAGAAAATCATCAAAACTAGTTCGTGGCCGTTCATGTTGCCGAACAGACGCAGTGTCAGTGAAACCGGGCGGCTCAGATGGCCGATGACTTCAATGAAGAACATGACCGGAGCCAGCCAGGCGATGGGTCCGAGGAAGTGCTTTATATAGCCCAAGCCGTGATGCTTGATCCCGACTACATGGGTGGAAATGAAGACGATTACCGCGCAGGCTGCGGTGGTGTTGATATTGGCGGTCGGCGGGAAGAAGCCGGGAATCAGCCCGATAAGATTGGATACAAGTACGAAGATAGCGAGCGTGGCGATCAGTGGGAAAAACGGACGGCCATGTTCTCCCATAGTGTCGACGATCATGGTCTCAATGCCGCCGATAACGGTTTCCATGAAATTCTGAATGCCGCTTGGAACAGACTTGAGCGCCGAAGTGGCCAGTAGCGACAGAACCAGCAGCAGCACGATGATCAGCCAGGTGTAGCTGATCGCATCGGCACTTGCATCCGGTATGTGAAGCGGTGCCAGCAGCTTGCGGAAAAATTCGAGAAACAGTAACGGGTGAATCATGGAGCTAACCTCCTGCGCGCATGGCGCTGTATAGTGAAAGTGCGATAATGTTGATTACAATAACGGAGAGCCCGACAAAAAGCCCGGCCAGTGAAAACCAACCGGAAGTTATGATGAAATACAGCAGCAGTCCGGTCAGGCTCAAACGGGCAATGAAGCGGAGCTGGGCATACATCGTCGCCTTGGCGGGCGGTTGCCCGAGAATGCGTTGCAGTACATTCCGAATCCAGAAAAAATTTGCTATCGCGATACATCCGCCGGCCAGGGCGCCCAAACCGACCTGTGGCGAAAAGAGGGCCCATCCGGCCAGGGACAGAAAAGCCATCAACCCCAGGCTTCCCTTGATGATGACTGCAAAGAGGTTATCCTCGTTGATCGTTATCATCACTTTTTCGGATCTCCCTGCCGGCGATAACGTACACATTCTTGAAACCGGCGGCAATCCCTATAAACAGAAAGATATAAAAGAACCAGGGTTTCGTTCCAAGCCATCGATCAAGTGTCAGGCCGAACCATACGCCGATGGCAATCGCCAGTACAACGGAGATCCCCATGCTTGAAACCATTGCAAGGCTTTGAAAAAGCTGACGATTATTACCGGCCATACAAAACCGGTCGTGAAAGTGGCATAAAACCGGTATTCCTTACCACAGGTGGTGTTGATATGTCAAACAGAAACGAAAGCATTGTTACGCGATCAGTTTGAAGCATTTGGCTGCAGCCGCTACAGTTTTTTCGATGTCGTCCTCGCTGTGGGCGGCCGAAACGAAGCCGGTCTCGAATTGAGAAGGAGCCAGATAGACCCCTTCATTCAGCATGGCGAGAAAATATTTTGCAAATGCTGTGGTATCGCACTGGCTGGCGGTCGGCCAGTCAAAAACCTCACCTTTGCTGAAGAAAGCACAAAACATGCTGCCGACACGGGTCGAATAGAGCGGGTAGCCGGCATTTTTAGCTGCCTTGGCGATGCCCTCGGCAACCGCACGACTCTTTTCTTCTAAAGCCGTGTAAAATCCTGGCTGCTTGAGGATATTCAGTGTTGCAATCCCTGCCGACATGGCGAGCGGGTTTCCTGACAAGGTTCCCGCCTGGTAGATTCCGCCCGAAGGCGAAAGTTTTTCCATGATTTCGCGTTTGCCGCCAAAGGCCCCGACCGGAAGACCGCCGCCGATGATCTTGCCAAGAGTTGTCATGTCCGGAGTAACGCCAAACAGCTCCTGAGCACCACCGTAGGAAACACGGAAGCCGGACATCACTTCGTCAAAAATTAGTACAATACCTTCGATGGTACATATTTCCCTGAGACCTTCCAGAAAGCCATCTCGTGGTGGCACTGTTCCCATGTTGCCGGCAACCGGTTCAACGATAATGCACGCGATGCCGTTGCTGTTTTCGGCAACCAGTTTCCTGACTGAGTCGAGTGAGTTGTATTCGGCCGTCAATGTGAGCTTGGCAACCTCGGCCGGTACGCCGGGAGAATCGGGTACTCCGAAAGTGGCGGCGCCGGATCCGGCCTTGACCAGCAGGGAATCGGCATGGCCGTGATAACAGCCGGAGAATTTTATGATTTTGTCTCTCCCGGTGTAGCCGCGGGCAAGACGGATGGCGCTCATTGTTGCTTCGGTGCCCGAGCTGACCATGCGCACCATCTCTATGGAAGGAACGGCCTCTATGACCATGTTGGCAAGGATCGTCTCCCGCTCTGTAGGCGCTCCGAAGCTGGCACCGCTGGCCATGGTCTCCTGGACTGCTTTGATGACGTCGGGATGGCAATGGCCGACAATCATCGGTCCCCACGAGCCGACGTAGTCAATAAAGTTGTTGCCGTCCTCGTCGTAAATGTGAGAGCCGGACGCTTTCTTGATAAAGAGGGGGTCGGCGCCGACCGACTTGAAGGCGCGTACGGGGCTGTTGACACCACCGGGAATAGCGGCCTTTGCCTGCTGAAAAAGAGAACTGGAGCGTTCGTGATTCATAAGATAAACCTCGTGTCGAAAAGTAGTGTTTGAATGGTTCTTGTAAATAGCGTACGTATCATACAATATCTGGCAATGTCAATGGTAAAGCAGTAATTTTATAAGCTAATTCAGAAAACTGTATACCTCTTTCACAAACATAACGAGTGCAAAAAAACAGTTGACAAAGAAATTTAAACAGCCTATTAAATGCAACGTTTGTATACAGTATACCGTCCGCAGTAAGGAGGATTTTAATGCTTGGTGCATACCTGCCAATACTACTACTGGTGCTCGTGGCAATAGGTTTCGGGCTTGTATCCCTTGTCATGTCATCACTGATTGGCCAGAAAAAGCCGTCAAAGGTAAAGCTGCAGCCGTACGAAAGCGGTTGCGAGCCTGTCGGAACTGCCCGTGAGCGTTATTCGATCAAGTTTTATCTGATCGCCGTGTTGTTCATTCTGTTCGATATCGAGGCCGTGTTCCTGTATCCATGGGCCATTCTCTATAAGAAGCTGGGTGTCTTCGGTCTGGTTGAGATGGGGCTGTTCATTGTCATTCTTTTTGTTGGTTATATTTATGTCTGGAAAAAAGGAGCGCTGGAATGGGAGTAGACAATCCGCTTGGCGATAACGTTATCACCACGTCACTGGATCTATTGGTTAACTGGTCCCGGAAGTCATCCATCTGGCCGATGACATTTGGTTTGGCATGTTGTGCTATCGAGATGATGGCAACCGG
>JBAVTM010000436.1:0-22603 GCA_049696195.1 Desulfuromonadaceae bacterium
AAAACCCGTGGAAGCGGTAAAAGCGGGACCGAATCAGGCAAGAATCCTCGGCATGATGGAAATCCCCGGTGTTACAAATCGTCCTACCAGGGTTGTAACCAAGGATACTCCCGTTACGCCGCGAACCGCTCCCCTGCGTACTCCCACGGATTCGACACAGCCGCGAAGGCCGGCACCGACTGCCGGTGATCAGAGAAGACCCGCCGGAGCCGATACCAGAAGGCCGTCTCCCGGATATGATCAGAAACGCCCCGCATCTGCGACACCGTCTGCCCCTGCCACCGAGCTTGATCGCTCGCGCATGAAGCAGGTGCAGCTTGCTCCGGCGGCACTCCCCGGGGGGGACAACCGGCGTGGCGTCAAGAAGGACGGCCCAGGCTACGGGGACGCCGGCAAAGGCGCCAAGAAGGGGGCTCCGCCAGCGAAGAAAAAGGAGCAGCCGCGCAAGAATGAAATTATTGAAAAACGTGAGCGTGCGTTTGATACCTATAAAGGATCGAAGAAACGCGGCGGAAAAGATCGGGTTTCTTCCAATGCCAATAAAACGGAAATTACCATACCGAAGGCGATCAAGCGTATCATCAAGATTTCGGAAAGCATTTCGGTCGGGGAGCTTGCCAAGCGTCTCGGCATCAAGGCCAACGACCTTATAAAATCGCTGATGAAAATGGGGATGATGGTAACCATCAACCACCAGCTGGATTTTGATACCTCCGTCATTCTGGCGTCCGAATACGAGTATGAAGTTGAAAACGTGGCGGTTGACCTTGACGAAATCCTCGAATCTACGGTCGATGCACCGGAGACCCTCGTAAACAGGCCACCGGTTGTGACGATCATGGGGCATGTCGATCACGGCAAGACCTCTCTGCTTGATGCTATCCGTGAAGCGAACGTCATTGCCGGCGAGGCGGGGGGGATCACCCAGCATATCGGCGCCTATGACGTTGAATTGAACGGCCGCAAGATAACCTTCCTCGATACTCCGGGACATGAAGCGTTTACCGCGATGCGTGCCCGCGGCGCCAAGGTTACCGACATCGTTGTGCTCGTTGTGGCCGCTGACGACGGCGTCATGCCGCAGACCAAAGAGGCCATCAACCACTCCAAGGCTGCCGGAGTACCGATCATTGTCGCGATCAACAAAATCGACAAGGTGGGTGCAAAGCCGGACCGGGTGAAGCAGGAGTTGACGGAACAGGGTATTGTCTCCTCGGATTGGGGCGGCGATGTCACGATGGTGGAAGTTTCTGCCAAACAGCGCACTAATCTGGAGGGGCTGCTGGAAATGATTCTGCTCCAGGCCGACCTGATGGAATTGACGGCTAATCCCAACAAACTGGCCAAAGGAACCATTGTCGAAGGGAAACTCGACAAGGGTCGCGGCCCGGTTGCCACCGTACTGGTACAGGAAGGGACGCTCAAGACCGGTGACTATTGCGTCGTCGGGGTTCATTCCGGGCGTGTCAGGGCGATGCAGAACGATCGCGGCGAAAAAGTTACCGAGGCAGGTCCTTCCATGCCTGTCGAGCTGGTTGGATTGTCCGGTGTGCCGGATGCCGGCGATATTTTCGTGGCGATGAAAGATGAGAAACAGGCCAAGGAAATTGCTACATTGCGTCAGATCAAAATGCGCGAAGTCGAGTTTGCCAAACACACCAAGTTGTCGCTGGACGATCTCTATAAACGGATTCAGAGCGGCGAAGTCAAAGATCTCAATGTCGTCGTCAAAGGCGATGTCCAGGGCTCTGTCGAGGCTGTCAGTGAAACGCTGCGTAAGCTGTCTACCGATGCGGTCCGCCTGAACGTCATCCACTCCGCCGTCGGTGCGGTTACCGAAACGGATGTTAATCTCGCCGCCGCTTCGAATGCCGTCATTATCGGCTTTAATGTCCGCCCTGAAGTGAAGGCTCAGGGACATGCCGAGCGTGAAGGCGTCGATATCCGTCTTTACAGCATTATCTATGACGCGGTTGAAGATGTTAAAAAGGCGATGGAAGGTCTGCTGGCTCCGACCTTCAAGGAGAAATTCCTCGGCCGGGTTGAGATCAGGGACGTATTCAGTGTGCCGAAAATCGGCAATGTTGCCGGTTGTTACGTTACTGACGGCAAGATGGTCCGCAACGCCCAGGTCCGCCTGCTGCGCGACAACGTCGTTATGTATGAGGGGAAAATGTCATCGCTGCGCCGCTTTAAGGATGATGTCAAGGACGTTGCCTCCGGGTATGAATGCGGCATCGGACTTGAGAACTACCATGACATCAAAGTCGGCGATATTATCGAAGCTTTCGAGATGGAAAAAATAGCCACCAAACTGTAGGGTCACGGGGGCAGGGCACAGGGAGAAGTTACACCCTGTACCCTGCAACTGCAGCTCTTGAGGTACCATATGCAGCACAAACGTTCGGACAAGGTTGCTGAAACCATCCATGAAATTATCTGTTCCATCCTGTCCCGGGGTCTTAACGATCCCCGGATCGGTTTTGTTACGATCACCGGCGTCGAGGTTACGGACGACTTAAGTCTGGCCCGCATTTATTTCACCGTTATCGGTGATGAAGCTGTCAAAAAAGAGACGGAAGCCGGCCTGAACAGCGCCAAAGGGTTTATCCGCCGCGATATCGGCAAGAAACTGACGATCCGGCACACGCCGGAGCTCGTGTTCAAGTACGATAAATCCCTTGATTACGGGAGCCGGATAGAATCTCTTCTCAAGGAGATACACACTGAGCATGACGGAAACAGTTCAACAGATAATTGAAGTCATTCGTTCCAACTCATCCTTCCTTCTCACCTCCCATGAAGGGCCGGACGGTGATGCGGTCGGGTCATCGCTGGCTCTTGCATCTTTTCTCCGTAAAATCGGCAAAGACGTTACCGTCCATTATCAGGATCCCGTTCCCGAACTGTACGCCTTTCTTCCCGGTGCAGATTCCGTTCTTCGGCATATTCCCGACCGGGATTTCGACGTTTCCTTCGTGATGGATATCGGTGAACGGAGGCGCGCCGGGGCGGAATTCTGTAATTTTTCACGGGTTACCACGACAGTCAACCTCGACCACCATCTCTCCTGCGATAATTTTGCCGACTACAACCTCATAGACTCCCAGGCTGCGTCAACCGGTATCCTCGTCCACAGGATTGCCGCCGCGTCCGGCTACCGCTTCGACCGGGAAACCGCGCTCTGCATCTACGTCGCAACCATTACCGACACCGGTTCATTCCGTTACTCCAATGCCAATCGCGAGGCCTTTACCGTTGCCGGCGAAATGATAGAATGCGGCTTCAATGCCTGGGATGTTGCGGAAAAGCTCTATGAAAACCAGCCTCAACGGCGTCTTGAGCTGTTGGCGAAGTGCCTGCCGACCCTTGAGGTCTTCAAGGATGGCCAGGCCGCTTCGGTTACGGTGACCTGTGACATGTATGCCGCCTGCGGCGGGGATGCCGAACTGACCGACGGTTTTGTCAACTATCCCCGTTCCATCCGCGGCGTTGAAGTGGCAATCTTTTTCAGGCAGCTGGATGAGAGGAAATTCAAGGTCGGATTCCGTTCCAAGGGGAAAGTGAATGTTGCCGCATTTTCTGCGGCGCTTGGCGGGGGCGGGCACCATAATGCCGCCGGATGCACCATTGAGGGATCGCTGGATGATGTCAAGACCACCGTGTACCGCATAGTGGAAGCGTCTCTTTGATAAACGGCTTTGTAGTTATCGACAAACCTGCCGGCATTACGTCCCATGATGTCGTCAGCCGTGTCCGCCGCATTCTGGGGACGCGTAAGGTGGGGCACACCGGCACCCTGGATCCTTTTGCCACCGGCGTCCTGCCGATTGCGGTCAATGACGGGACCAAGGCCATCCCGTTTCTTGACGAGGGGATCAAGTGCTACGAGGCGCTGATGCAGCTCGGTGTCGCAACCGATACCCTCGACATGACCGGCAGGGTCGTGCGTGAAAGCGATTTCTCTTCCGTTTCCCCGCCGCAGCTTCTGGATGCATTTTCCCGCTTCACCGGTCCGATCCTGCAGGTCCCGCCGATGTATTCCGCAATAAAACAGAGTGGCCAGCCGCTCTACAAACTGGCCCGGATGGGTCAGGAGGTTGAACGTGCCCCCCGCCCGGTTGAAATACACTCCATCGAGCTTCTCTCCTTCACTTCCCCCTTTGTATCGATCAGGGTTACCTGCTCGCGGGGAACCTATGTCCGCACGCTGGCCGACGACATCGGCGCCATGCTGGGATGCGGCGCAGCCCTGAAGGAGCTGCGCAGAACCGCGAGCGGCCCGTTTGAAATCAGCGCCGCCCATACTCTTGACGAGCTCGAACGCTCAGTTCTCGATGGGGAAGTGTCGTCACTCTGCATCACCACTTTCAACGCGTTGGCGCATCTGCCTGATATCCCGCTTACGGAAGCCGGACTGGCAAAAATCTCCTTCGGGCGTTCGCCGCTCTGGAGCGAAACAACCGTTGAAGGGGGAATGCTGCCGTATGAACTATCGCTGGTACGGCTTTCCCATAACGGGACTCTTGCTGCCGTTGCCACCCTGTCGCACGCGGGTGATGCCCTTCCGGCCATTGTTCTGAAGCGTGTTTTTATCTAAGTTAATACTTTACAAATCGGTTGTTACTGTGATAAGTAGTACAACTTAGTTTTATACGTTTCGGGGTTCCCCCCCTGATTTCGTAATCTCATCAATCAGTTCCATGGAGGAGAAGACCGTGCTGGCAACCGAAAAAAAGCAGGAAATCATCAACGCATTCAAGAAGCATGACAGCGATACAGGTTCACCAGAGGTCCAGATCGCAATTCTGACCGAGCGGATCACCTATCTGACTGAACATTTCAAAACACACAAGAAAGATCACCACAGCCGTCGTGGTCTCTTGAAGCTTGTCGGCCAGAGAAGGCGCCTTCTGGATTATCTGAAAGGCAAAGAGCTGGCCAGGTATAAAACAGTAATCGAGCGACTCGGCATCCGTAGATAGTAGGCGGGCGGTATATCTGTCAAAGCAGGTATACCGCCGGTCTGTTTACGGTTGCTCATTTCAGAAAAGGGCTTTCAAGGCCCTTTTATCATTTGTTGGGGGCGTGGATAGAGTTCCTGCTGCGATACTGCAGGAATTGTAGCGACGGCCCCAACGCAACCGAAGAGGAGAATAAGAATATGGAACAAAATGTTCAGGTTGAGTTTGGGGGGAGAACGATTACGCTCTCCACCGGCAAAATGGCAAAACAGGCCAGCGGCGCGGTCGTCGTCAGCTGCGGCGATACCGTCGTGCTCGTCACCGTTGTTGCACAAAAAGAAGCAAAGGAAGGGCAGGACTTTTTCCCGCTGACCGTCAATTACACCGAGAAGGCGTATGCCGGCGGCAAGATACCAGGAGGCTTTTTCAAGCGCGAGGCGCGTCCTTCCGATCCGGAAACGCTTACCTGCCGTCTGATCGACCGTCCGATCCGCCCGCTGTTCCCGGAAACGTTCCTGAATGATACCCAGATCATCGCGACGGTTGTTTCCGCCGATCAGGACAATGATCCGGGGATCCTGTCGATGCTGGGAGCTTCAGCGGCGCTGATGATTTCCGACATTCCGTTCAACGGCCCGATTGCCGGCGCCAAAGTGGGCCGCGTAGACGGCAAATTCATCTGCAATCCCACCGCTGAAGAGCTCGAAAAAAGCGATCTCGAGATCGTCGTTGCCGCCAGCCGCGATGCGGTGATCATGGTTGAGGGTGAAGCTAAATTCGTATCCGAGGCCGATCTGCTGGAAGCGGTGTTTTTCGCCAAGGAAGCGATGCTGCCGCTGATCGAAGCCCAGGACAAACTGCAGAAACTTGCTGGGATCGCCAAGCGTGTCGTTGCCCCGGTGGTCGTTGATGAAGTCCTGCTGGCACGTGTTCGCGCACTGGCCTACGACCGGATGGGTGAGGCAGTCAAGCTCAAGGCGAAAAACGAGCGTCATGACCAGATCGACCTGATCAAGACGGAAACGATCGAAGCCCTGAAGGACGAATTCGAAGGCTCCACCAAGCAGATCAAGGCGTTCCTTGGAGATTTCGAGTATGAGCGCGTACGCGCCGACATTCTTGAAACCGGCATCCGCATCGATGGCCGTACCACCAGCACCATCCGTCCGATCACTACTGAAACCGGTTTTCTTCCCCGCGTTCACGGTTCGGCGCTCTTTACCCGCGGCGAAACGCAGGCGCTGGTCGCCGCCACACTCGGCACCTCCAGTGATGAACAGCGTATCGACTCGCTGTACGGCGCGTCGCGCAAGCGCTTTCTGCTCCACTACAACTTCCCCCCGTTCTCGGTCGGCGAAACCAGCTTCCGTCTGGGACCGGGTCGCAGAGAGATCGGCCACGGCATGCTTGCCGAGCGTGCCCTTGCGGCAGTTCTCCCGCCCCATGACGATTTTCCGTACACGATCCGCATCGTTTCCGAGACTCTTGAGAGTAACGGTTCCTCCTCGATGGCTGCCGTCTGCGGTGGCTGCATGTCGATGATGGACGCCGGTATCCCGGTCACCGCACCGGTTGCCGGTATCGCGATGGGTCTGATCAAGGAAGGGGACAAATTCGCGATCCTCTCCGATATTCTGGGTGATGAAGATCATCTGGGAGATATGGACTTCAAGGTTGCCGGAACGGCAGCAGGTGTTACCGCGCTGCAGATGGACATCAAGATCGGCGGCGTCACCAAGGAAATCATGGAGCAGGCCTTGAAGCAGGCTCGTGAAGGGCGTCTGCACATCCTCGGCAAAATGGCCGAAACACTCGCCGCACCACGTCCCGAGATGTCACCGTTTGCACCGCGCATCACCACGATCTACGTCAAGACCGACCGTATCCGCGACGTCATCGGTACCGGCGGCAAAAATATCCGCAACATCACCGAAACGACCGGCGTTACGATCGATATCGATGATACCGGCCGCATCAACATCGCCAGCACCAACAAGGAAGCATGCGACCTGGCTATCCAGATGATCCGCGGCCTGACCGATGAGGCAGAAGAGGGCAAGCTGTACATGGGCACCGTCCGCAAGATCATGGACTTCGGCGCATTTGTCGAAATCATGCCCGGCACCGACGGCCTGGTTCATATTTCCGAGCTCGACACCGCCCGGGTCAAGGTTGTTACCGAGATCCTGAACGAAGGCGACCAGGTGCTGGTCAAATGCATCGGCGTCGACAAGAACGGCAAGATCAAGCTCTCCCGCAAGGAAGCGCTTGGATACAATCTTGACGGCACCAAGATCAGCGCCGAGTAAATCTGCGCCTGCTGGTGATTAAAGTATGAATAGGGGCGGGGCCGGTTACGGCTCCGCCTTTTCTTTTGTCCGAAGTTGATGCATAGTTGTCAAATAAACCAATAAAACCAATAAATCTGTTTCACGCAACGAACGCGCCAAAAGTAGGCGCCTCTAGGCGACGCCGCAACGTAAAAAGCTGCTATATTCCCTTGGGTTTTGATTTTCGTAGCGTTCGTTGCGCCGTTGCGTGAGTATAAGTCTTTTTACCATCACATCTTTCAAAGAGGTATGTGAATGAACAAAAAACGGCTTGCAGCCATTGACATAGGAACCAATTCGATCCGCTGCATCGTTGTCGAGGTCGATCATCAGGGGCGCTACACGATTCTTGACGATGAAAAAGCGACCGTCCGGCTCGGAGAAAACCTGGCTTCAAGCGGCGCGATCTCGGCAGCGGCGTTTGCCCGGGCGGTGGATGCGATGTCGCGCATCCGCAAGCTGATCGACGGCCTGAAGGTGTCCGAGGTTGAGGCGGTTGCCACCAGCGCGATGAGGAGCGCGTCAAACGGGGGGGAGCTGGTTGATGTACTGACCCGTGAACTGGGGCGGGAGATCAGGATCATCTCGGGAGAAGAAGAGGCCGAACTGGTGGCCAGGTCGGTGCGCCACAACTTCGATATGAGCGGCAAGCGCTACATGATCATCGACATCGGCGGCGGCAGCGTGGAGATCATGAGCGCCGTTGCCAATCACGTCGAAAGCTGCTTCTCCCTCGACCTGGGTGCCGTCCGCATGACAGACCGGTTTTTTTCGTCGGATCCGGTTCGTGACGCTGAAATAACCAAATTGCGACGCTTTATCCGTTCCGAACTGAAAACGGTCTTTGCCGAAGAACGGCTGGCGGTCCAGACCTTCATCTGTTCAGGCGGCACGATAACCGCTCTGGCGGGCATGGTCATGAGCATGCGCCGGCAGACCTACACCGCATCCCATGGTGTTGAGGTGCTCCGTTCCGAGGTGGTGCATCTGCTGGCAATGCTGGCGCGCAAGGACGTCAAGTCGCTGCGGAGCGTCCCCGGCCTCAATCCTGACCGCGCCGACATAATCGTCGCCGGGCTCGTCGTGATCGATGAACTGATGAAATATTTCGGGGCCAACATGATGCTGGTCAATGAGCGCGGCATCCGCGAGGGTCTGATCATCAGCTGCATGAAGCGGCTGCAGCTTCTCCCTGATTCGGCCATGCAGCGCAGCTGGAAGGAATCGGTCCTCGAATTTGCCCGCTCATGCCACTTTGACGAACCGCATTCACGCCACGTCGCCAAGGTCTCCCTGAGTATCTTCGATGCCCTGGCAAAGGAATTCGGACTCAAAAGAAATGACCGGAGACTTCTGGAGGCTGCGGCGCTGCTGCATGACGTCGGCTATTTCATCAGTTACAACAGCCATCACAAGCACTCCCATCACCTGATTCGCCACGCCGACCTGTTCGGCTTCTCGCCGCGCGAGCGGGAAATGATGGCGCTGATCGCCCGCTATCACCGCAAATCGCTGCCGAAGAAGAAGCATCCTGAATATGCCCGTCTGGAGCTGAAAGATCAGCAGACCGTCAGCCGTCTTGGCGGTATCCTGCGGCTGTCGGACGGCCTCGACCGGCGCAGGAGCGGGCTGGTTGAAGTCGTTGCGCTCAAACGGAGCGGTTCGACATTCGCGTTAAAGCTGCTCGGCACGGAGGATATATCGGTGGAAATATTTGGGGGAAACGCCAAGAAGGATCTCTTCGAAAAAGCGTTCGGAGGGGGAGTGGTTTTTGATGTGTAACATTACGGTTCTACTTTAAACAATACGAGCACGTATTACTCCAGATGGCACGTCCTATTTTTACACCTTCATACTCGTTACCGAGTTCAGTTCGTTGGCATGTCCCATGCGGGATTACAGGATGCAGCTTGACAGGTAAGCAATATTGGATAGATTTTTTATTATTCCAGAGCCTGCGTCGACACACGATCCGGTGAGCAGTAAAAACAAAAGAAAACCGTCAAGTTAACAGGTAGCTCGAAATTGCCTTTGTGTGATGGGGGTATGACCTTGAGATGCTTGAAAATTTTCCTGATACTCGGTATATGCTGTGCAATCTGCGAAACGATTCCTGCCCTGGCCTCCGACCCGCTTGTGGAGTTGAAACAGTTCAGCGATTTTTCGAAGATCGATATCAAACGCCTGCTGGGAGGAGAAATCCTCACCCAACGCGGGCCGTTGATGGAATTCCCGAACGGCATCTCGTCCCAGCTCTGCTTTGCAGTGCCGTCGTCTCCGGCGGAGACGGTCAAAAGGCTCCAGTCGTGGGACCCGACGCGCTGCCAGTCACTCAAGGTGTACGCTTCGCACGATCTGAATGACCCTGGTGAACTCAAGCAATTCAACAGCCTCTACCCCCATCTCGATCCCGGAAAACGTCCCATCAAGTGGCTTTGGGACCAGACCCTGGCCACAACGGCCAACAGTTCGGATCTGAACCTGACTCAGATCGAGGCGCTGGAGCTTGTCCGTTGCGTCGGGAAAGACGCAAATGCGAAAACCATCGGCGCCTGCTGGGGCAACCTGTTGTTCGCACGACTATCGGGCTTCCAGCGCAACGGCTTTAACAGCGCGCTGCACTACGAATTCGACGTTGAACCGGTAGACCCGACCTCTCACCTTCGGTCCCTGCTGCAGGAGCAGATCCTGGTCACCCGTGAATTTGCACTTCTCCTGCAGGGGGCCGGGGTGGTGGGCGGAGGAGCCGGTATGCCGACGATCAGGCCTTCCTATTACTGGCGACTGTTCCAGGCCGACCACCGCGCCACCTTAAGCCTCGGAGCGGTGTACGTACTGCAGGTGGGCGATCGTTACCAACTGCTGGACATCGAATATTATGTCAGCGGCACCTACTATACCTCCGCCACGCTCTACGAAATCTGGCCGATCCAAGATGGTGGAAGAACGGGTTCCCTGGTCTGGTGCAACGTTATGTGCTCGGCCCCAACACTCCGGTTCGCGGCGGGGATTGAACGCCTTGCCTCCGGCGTCATCTTGACTCTGGAATTCAAGAAATGCATCCGCTGCTTTCAGGACAGTTTAAAAAACCCATGACCGGTGACTTCGCTGGAGTTTGATATGAAAAACGGTTTTTTATCGATGCTCTTTATGGCTTCCCTGCTAATGCTGCCTGTCGGGGTTTCGGCTGCCGAATCGCCGGCTGTTGTACATGAACTCGATGTCCGGTTTGGATACGCGGGGCAATCGGCGGCTCAGGTCAGCCCCGGCAGCGAACTGAATGCGGACCTCAAATATGCCGCCTCGCTGCAGGTCTCCAGGGACCTTCTGTTGCGGTTCGGCGCCGAATGGCAGCGGTTTTCATTCCTGCAGCCCCGGGCCTCCGAGACGCCCGCTACGCTGCAGCAAGGCAGTGCAATAATCGGAATCGATTATCAGCTGGCAGAGCAATGGCTCATGCGCGCTGAACTGCAGCCGGGCATGTACGGCGATTTGAGCCGTCTCGACGGCCGGCACTTTGACGCCCCGCTCCTGTTGGGTTTTATTTACCTGGTCGATGCCGATCTGCAGTGGCTCATCGGTCTTCGAGTTGACTTTAAGAGCCAATACCCCGTGTTTCCTGCAGCCGGTGTCCGCTGGAAGTTTGACGACCTCTGGACCTTGAACCTGATGATGCCGAATCCGCGTCTGGAGTACGACGTGAACAGCAAGCTCCTGGCATACGTAGGCGCGGATATATTGGCCGGGACCTACGTGGTTGGCGATCATTTCGGCGATGATCGAGGGATCCCGCAACTTAACCACGCAACGCTTGATTATATGGAAATGCACCTCGGTCCCGGTTTGTCGTGGAAGGCCCGCCCCAACCTTACCCTTGAGGCCGACGCGGGGTATGTGGTCTACCGAAGCTGGGATTTCTTTGATCAAAACATCAATCCGACCAGTCACCCGGTACCCTACCTGCAAATTGGCGTTAAAGCCCGGTTCTGATGTGTTTTCCGGTCGTGCGCGGCTGCGGGACAATCCCCTCGGATACCATGTAAACTTTGGGAGCTGATGGTGGTATTGTGATGCCGTCCGGGGGTGGTTCAATGACTCCCGGTTGAACCAAACCCGCCTGCTCCCCGCAGGCTGTCCTGGCTGAATTCCGACACCACACTCAAATCCGCCTGCAGCACCGGCACGAACATCATCTGACAGACCCTCTCCCCCGGTTCGATCGTGTAGGGGGCCGACCCGCGATTGACGATGCCGATGCCGATCTCTCCCTGATAGTCAGAATCGATGACACCGACCGTATTGGCCAATACGATGCCATGCTTGATGCCGAGGCCGGAGCGCGGCACCAGCAGGGCCACCAGACCGGGGTCGTGAATGCTGATGGCAATGCCGCTCGGAATCAGCACGGTCTCACCCGGCAGCACGGTTTTGGGGGATTCCAGGCAGGCCCGCAGGTCCATCGCCGCGGCGCCGCCCGTCGCATAGGACGGCAGCGGAATCGCCGTGCCGATCAGCGGATTCATGATTTTGGTTTCAATTTTAGGTCGCATCATGTAAATTTCCCTGTCTTAGTCATTATTTTGGCCCACTCTAGCAGAATCGACCTACAGGATACAAGGAGCGTTTTTACCATGAAGCAACGCGTTGTCAGCGGCATGAGACCGAGCGGCAAGCTGCATATCGGTCATTATCACGGAGTACTCGAAAACTGGGTCAGGATGCAGGATTCCTACGACTGTTTCTTTTTTGTTGCCGACTGGCATTCACTGACGACCGAATATGCCGATACCTCGGGGATTGCCCAGAGTATCCGCGATATGGTGCTGGACTGGGTGGCATTCGGGCTCGATCCGGAAAAGTGTGTCATCTTCCGCCAGAGCCTGGTTCCGCATCATTCAGAGCTGAACCTCGTTCTATCGATGGTTACGCCGGTTTCCTGGCTGGAAAGATGCCCAACCTACAAGGAGATGCAGGACAACCTGGAAACCAAGGATCTGTCTACCTTCGGCTTTCTTGGCTACCCGGTGCTGATGGCTGCCGATATCATTCTGTACAAGGCGACGCGCGTGCCGGTCGGGCAGGATCAACTGCCGCACCTGGAAATCACCCGTGAGATAGCGCGCCGCTTCAATCATCTCTATGGCGCGGTATTCCCCGAGCCTGAAGCGCTTCTGACCGAGACCCCCAAACTCCCCGGCCTGGATGGGCGCAAGATGAGCAAATCGTACAACAACTCGATCTACCTCTCCGATACGGCGGAGGAGACCAGCAAAAAGATCATGTCTATGATGACCGACCCGGCCCGGGTGCGGCGCAATGATCCGGGCGATCCGGACGTCTGTGTGGCCTTCAACCTGCACCGTATCTATGTGCCGCAGGAAAAACTGGATGAGATCATTCCGGCCTGCCGTAATGCCACCATCGGCTGTGTTGAGTGCAAAAAAATCCTGGTCGGCTGCATAAATGAGCGGCTGGCCCCCTTCCGTGCCAAACGGGAAGAACTGGCCGCCGACCCCGGTTTTGTCGATGATCTGTTGCAGGAGGGGAGCCGGAGGGCATCCCTGATATCGGATGCGGTTATGACCGAGGTGCGCACGGCGCTCAAGTTTTAACATGAAAAACTACTGCGGGGTCAATCTGCTGCGTTGCCGCTTGCTCGAAAGCTCGACGTACTTGAACGTACGTTTCACTTCCCCGCTCGCTTGCGCCTTGCATCTCGACCTTCTCATCACGTTTTTTAAGAGGCAAAAATGACTGCCGAAGCAAACAGTCATCGCGAGGAGCATCTGCCGCTGCTGGACGGTGTTCACGAGCAGTACAGCGTTCACCTCGATAAATTCGACGGGCCGATGGATCTGCTGCTGCATCTGATCAAGAAAAACGAGCTGGACATCTGCGATATTTCGATTGCGGTCATCACCCGCCAGTATCTCGACTTCATCAAGTTGATGAAGGATCTGAACCTTGAGGTGGCGGGCGATTTCCTGGTCATGGCGGCGACCCTGCTGCAGATCAAGTCCCGTCAGCTCCTCCCGCAGGGCGATCAGGAAGAGCCGGAACCGGAGGAGATAGATCCGCGGGGTGAGCTGGTACGCCGTCTGCTGGAGTATCAGCAGTACAAGGAGGCCGGTATGCTGATCGGTGCGCGGGCGCTCCTGGGACGTGAAGTTTTTGCACGGTCAGCTTCGGAGCCGGTACTCGCAGCGGCACAGAACGCGGAAGGTCCGCTGGAAGTAACTCTGTTTGAACTGGTGGATGCCTTTCGGGTGCTGCTGCAGCGGATTCCGTTGGAGAGTTTCCACGACGTTGCCCCGGGCGATTCGCTCAGCATTGCCGACTGTATCAACGACATCCTGTCGCAGCTTCAAGAGCGGGATACCATCAGTTTTGACGACCTGACCCGGGATGAGAATACCCGTGAACGGATCATCGTCACTTTTCTGGCTCTTCTGGAACTCTGCCGCCTCAAGCTGATCCGTATTTTCCAGGGGGACGGGCACGGCTCGATCTGGTTTGTTCCCGCAGTCGCCGCAGACCCCTCAGAGGTTGATTTTCCGTGACCCCAGAATTATCCTCCATCATAGAGAGCCTCATTTTTACCGCCGAATCGCCGTTGTCAACCGATCGCATCTGCGAGCTGCTGAGCGAATTCGAACGGGATGAGATCAAATCAGCTCTGGCAGAGTCCGTTGCCTGTCACCAGGAGCGGGCAGGGGGCTTTGAGCTGGCGGAGGTGGCCGGCGGCTGGCAATTCAGGACCCGTCCCGCACTTCACAGCTATATCACCCGCCACATCAAAACCAGGGTTGCAAAATTTTCTCAATCCGCCCTTGAAACCCTGGCGATCATCGCCTACCGTCAACCGATCACCCGCGCCGAGGTCGAGCATCTGCGCGGAGTTGACTGCGGCGGCGTTCTAAAGTCGCTGCTCGAAAAGCATCTGGTGCGGATCCTGGGAAAAAAGGATATTCCCGGACGACCGCTGATCTATGGTACATCGAAAGAATTCCTTGAAATATTCGGGCTTAAGGATTTAAAATCATTACCGACGCTCCGCGAAATCAAGGCACTGGACGAGGTGCCGCAGTATGAGCGCCAGGAGGAATTGCAGCTTGAGCCGGAGAAGGCGGAGCCGGTGGAGAGCAATTTGCCGTTTGAATAGAAATAGTGACAGGGAGGTCGATCATGCAGCGTCAGCCAGCCGTAGCAGGTCAATTCTATCCGGGAAGCGAAGGCAAGCTTCGTGCCGCACTGTCTCAGCTGATACCGGAGAACGCATCCCCGCAACCGGTCAAGGGGATCATCTCACCCCATGCCGGCTACATCTATTCCGGTGCAATTGCCGGGCAGCTGTATTCCCGGGTCATCGTTCCCGACACGGTTCTGATCATCGGACCCAATCATCATGGCAGCGGGGCGGCCGCGGCGCTTTACCCGGATGGTGAATGGCTCACTCCTCTTAACTCGACAACAGTCAACTCCCGCCTGAACTCGCTTTTACTCCAGCACACTCCGTATATCCAGTCCGACACCGTTGCCCATCAGTTGGAGCACTCCCTCGAGGTTCAGCTCCCGTTCATCCAGTATCAGCGTCCTGATGTCACCATTTCCGCGCTCTGCATCGGTCATGGGGATTATCCCCCGCTGCGCGACATCGGCCTGGGAATTGCCGCCGCCATCCGGGAGTATGGCGGGGAGGTGCTGATCGTGGCCAGCTCGGACATGACCCATTATGAATCGGCAGATTCAGCCCGCCTGAAGGATGAAATCGCGCTTGAGCGGGCTCTGGCTTTGGACGGCAAAGGGCTGCTTGAAATCTGCCAGCGGCGGAGGATAACGATGTGCGGTGTTGTGCCGGCAACCGTCATGATCGAGGCGGTTCGCGAGCTTGGGGCGACGAAGGCGGAGCTGGTGGCGTACGGCACCAGCGGAAACGTGACCGGCGACAATCGGCAGGTGGTGGGGTATGCGGCGGTGGTGGCGTATTGAAATGGGAGTCTTGTAAATGAACTGGTGGGTGGTCCTGCTTTCTTTTGGCCAAATCAATGGCATTTACCGTGTGTTTCTGATAATTGACAGTGACATAATTTTTTTAAGAAAGTAGCCGGTATTCCCTGCAGATAAAACCGTCACTTCATGGAGTTTTATTTATTATGTCTGAACCTGCCAGCGTAAGTGAAAACAGAAAACCGGTGATACTTGTTGTCGATGATGATCATTTAATGCGGGTAATGCTTCGTGATTCCCTGACAGCTGCCGGATTCGATGTGATTCTGGCAGAGGATGGCGTGATCGCACTTCACCATTTTACTTCCATTCGGCCAGACCTCGTGTTGCTGGATCTGATCATGCCGGGGAAGGATGGTTGTGAGACCTGCCGTGATCTCCGTACCCTCCCAAAGGGGGAGCATTTACACGTGCTGATGATGACCTGTCTGGACAACGCAGATTCAATTCATCGCGCATTCGAGGCCGGCGCTACCGATTTCATTGCCAAGCCTCTCAATCCCGAGCTTCTGGTGCATCGTGTGCGCTACATGCTGCGGGCCAGCCAGAGCGTGAACAGGCTTGCAGAAAACCAGGCGAGGCTGGAAATGCTCAAGGTGGCTGTCGACAACCTGCCGATCGGCATCACCTTCAGCGACGTTAACGGCATCATCATCTATTCGAATCCTGCTGAAGCGCAAATGCATGGGTATGAGGTCAGTGAACTTATCGGAAAACACGCCCGGACGTTTTCGACCAGTGACCGCAGAAGACCTATGGGTGCTGACCAGTTGAAAGAATTCGGAGTCTGGCGGCGTGAGAGCGTTAATGTCAGAAAAAACGGCGAGAAATTCGCGGCACAACTCACATCCATTCCGGTGCGTGACAGCGAGGCGAGCTGTCTTGGAATCATCGCCACCTGTGAGGATATATCGCACCGGAAGGTGGCTGAGGAAAAGATTCACCAGTTGGCCTATTATGACATAGTGACCGGGCTCCCCAACCGCAGCATGTTCCTTGAACGGCTGCATCAGACCCTGACCCAGGCACAGCGCGACCGGGACAAGGTCAACCTGATTTTTCTCGATCTGGACAATTTCAAGGATGTAAACGATACCCAGGGTCATGATGTGGGCGATAAACTTCTTCGCTCTGTTGCTGAACGTCTTTCCGCCTGTATGAGGGATTCTGACGTTCTGGCCCGGCTTGGCGGGGACGAGTTCGTGGTCGTCTGTCCATCTGTTGACGCTCAGGAAAGTGTTGCCACCGTTGTCCAGCGGTTATTGGCCCTTTTCACCGCTCCATTCGAGATCGAAGGGCGGCAGCTCTACACCAGCGCCAGTATCGGCATTGCTGTCTATCCGGATGACAGCCTGGATGCGTCAACGCTGTTCAGGTGTGCTGATACGGCAATGTATCAGGCTAAAAACGACGGGAGAGCGCAATTCAGATTTTTTTCACCGGAGCTGAATCAGAAGATCATACAACGGGTGGCGCTTGAAAACAGTCTGCGCCAGGGGCTTGAGAAACAGGAGTTCTTTCTGCATTATCAGCCGCTCTGGGATTTAAAAACCACCAAAATGTCTGCCGTTGAGGTCCTGCTGCGCTGGCAAAGCTCTGATTACGGCTTGATGCAGCCGTCAACGTTTATCTCTTTGCTGGAAGATTCCGGCCTGATCAAAAGCGTCGGGGAGTGGGTTTTGCGCAGTGCCTGTATTCAGATGCGGGAATGGACCATGGAAGAAAACCGGGATCTGAAGATGGCGGTAAATATCTCCGGCAAGCAGCTGAAACACCCCGACTTTCTAGGAATGATCACAACTATAATTCAGGAGACGGGCGTTGACCCGACGAACCTCGAACTGGAGTTTACTGAAAGTATTATCATGGAGAATGTTGAGAATACCGTCAAAATCTTCAGCAGACTCAAAGAGATGGGGATTCATCTGAGCATCGATGATTTCGGGACCGGCTACTCATCGCTTAATTATTTGAAACACTTCCCTGTCGATCGGATCAAGATAGATAAATCGTTCGTAGATGACATCAATCACAACGAGAGCGATGCGGCAATCATAAAGGCCATCGTTTCCATGGCCCAGAGTTTGAGCCTGCGGGTGGTTGCGGAAGGTGTTGAAAACAGTGATCAGCTGCATAAACTTTCCACGCTGGGTTGTGACGAGGTCCAGGGATTTTATCTGGCGATGCCGATGCATGCCGAGGCCCTGGCTGAAAATCTGGGTAAAAAACATGGGAAAAAGATTGAAAAAGCCCCGGTAACGGAATGGTTTGATAACCGCACCGTTTGAGAGAGACGCAGCTTCCATTTATGGCAACTTTGAATTACGCTGCGTTGAACACAGTTAAGCCGACCGGTTGTCGAGCGGCAGCGCAATCCGGAACGTGGTGCCGGCCGCAGCGTTGCTTTCGACGGTCAGGGTTCCGTGATGCTCCTCGATGATTCGCTGGGTAATTGATAACCCTAGTCCGGTGCCGGTTCCCTTGCGGGTAAAAAAAGGCTCGAAGATCAGCGACAGATCCTGCTGATGTATCCCGGGGCCGTTGTCATGGATGGTTACCGTGACCGTCGTGTCATGACACCCGGTTGCGATCGTGATAATCCCGCCGGACTCAAGTACTTCGAGCGCATTTTTCATGATGTTGATCAGCGCCTGGCGTATCTTTTCGGGGTCGAATCTGAACTGCGGCAGCAGCGCATACGAAACGTTCAGGGTAACCCCCTGCTTTTCAGCCTGTCTGCGCATCATCAGCAGAACATCTTTTACAAGCTGGGTCAAATCCCCCTCCCTGAAAGCGGTACGAACCGGTGAAGAGTAGTTGAGCAGGGCGCTGATAAGCCGCTCGACCCGCTCAATCTCCGCCAGTGCCTTGGAAAGCATCTCTCTTTCCTCCGCACTGAAACCCGGCTTGTCGTGCAGATCATCAAGCAGGAGCGAAATGCCGGTCAGCGGGTTGCGGACTTCGTGGGCTATCCCGGCCGAAAGTTTGCCGAGCGACGCCAGACGGTCGAGCCGCACCGTTTCTTCACGCAAGCGTTCCCGCTCCGTTTCGTTACGCAGCGTTACGGTCAATCCCATTTCAGCGTCAGTGCCGATCGGGAACAGACCGAAATCGTAATAGGTCATCTCACCGTTTATCTGCCGGGTCAGCGGCTCCCTCCCATACCCCCGCTTTGCGCGAAGGACCTCCTGTATCCGTGAACAGACATCAGGCCATGCGGCAAACACCTCGTGATATTCCATGCCAAGACGGACAGCATCGGAGAGGAACTGCTGTCCAACGCCGTTGATTGAGGTCAGTACTCCGGCCGGTGAAATAGTGATAATCGCGCTCGAAATACTTTCCAGGACACTGGTCTTGAAATTGCGCTCTTCGAGGATATCAATCCGCGACCGCTGCAGCTGGTCAAGCGTTGCCAGCAGGTTGTTTTTACGGGTCTCCAGCTCATCGGCCATGAAGTTGAATGTTCGGGTAAGCTCGCCTATTTCATCGGCAGAGGTGACGGCCACCCGGCTGCTAATGTCTCCACCTGCGAGTCTGTGGGCGCCTTCAGTCAATTGAAGCAGCGGACGGGTGATGCCGCGCGATAATCCCCAGGCCGAAAATCCGGCCAGCAAGGAGGTGACCAGAAGAATCAGCGCGCTTCGGGTCCGGTGCTCACCCAGCTGCTGATTGATCAGGCGGCTCCCTTTGCGGGCGGCATCGTGGAACTGGTCGAGCTGAAATCCGATGGTAATCCCCCCGAAAACGCCATGCCGCGCATAATCGCCGCTGTTGTACATGATCGGTGCGTACGCCATGATCTTCTTTGCGCCGCCGACATTGGTCGTATCAACAAAGCCGGCCTTCTGTTTTCTGACCAGATCGGCAACCCGGGGGTAGTTGGGGTGAATAAAACCGGCATGGTCGAGATTAAATGGTATCCTGCCGCTCTCGATGTCTGATGCGCGGGATGATTCGGAATAGGGGGGGATCAGATGTCCGCCTGCATCAAGGCCCCTGATATCCCAGTATTTCGGGTGGGTGATGATCCACCCCTCATCATCGAACATGAAGGCATAATTGCCGCTTTTGTAGGAAGGAAATACCGTGGAAAAGTTATGCCCGGGGTCGATGTGCTGGGTAAACTCCATCAGATGACGATGGTCGAGCGCGATAACAACGACGCCGTTAAAAGAACCTCTCGCATCGAACAGGGCTGCCGCAAACCGGATAACACCCTGGTATGATTTGCCGTCGAGGGCGTGCTCCGGTTCATCGGCGCCGTTCAGTTGATCCTGTTTCGAGATGTGGAAGCCGGTGAGATGAGAAACGTATATTTTACCCGGATGGGTACGAACCCTGCTGAAATAATCTTCCGTCAGGAATTCTGTCCGGGCGGGATCGGAAACATCCGTCAGCTCTGCAGCGGCGACGACCGCGCCATCCCTGATCACCAGCTTTTCCCGGCCATGTTTGTCGATAATGGCCATGCTGCGGTAGAGCGGCACCTGCTCGCGGGTTTCAAGCGGAGCTGACGAACTCCTGCTCCGGGACCAGATTTCGCCCCGTCTGCTGGCATAAAAATTGAGCAGTGTCGACTGGTCCAGCTGCGAACTCGACAGGAAAATCAGGTCGCTCTCGCATTGGCGCAGGAAATCCGCCACACTCTCCGCTACTTGAGTTGCCCGCATCTGGAGTGATTCCGACGCCTGAATATCAGCCGTATCTCCGATCTCAGAGGCAAGGCGGGCGCTGGTTGATTCCAGGTTGAAAAACAGGATAAGTGAGGATGTTATCAAGGGAAGAAGACTCAGGAGAAGCGTGATAACAAGGAATTTTTTAAAGAGTGTAAGTCGCGGCATTCCAGCTCCAACCGGTACAATCTCATGATTGTATTTAATTGATTACAATGATAGCATGCGAAGGGTCAAGACATCTTTTCCAGGCCGGGTACATGCGCTATTTTTTACTGATTACAGCAGCTTTCTCTGTTGCCCTGTTTCTTGCCCCTGCCGCCGGTGCGGACGTCCGGCTTTTCACCGGCACCCTGGAGGTCGTAACGGCCTCAGGCAAGGGGTGCGCCGGCCGCAAAGGGAGCTACCCGATTTCTCTCGTGATCGGCAGTGGTGATGCTGATGAGTCCATCCTCGGCTATGTCGGCGGCGACAAGGTTACGGTCGGGCAGCTGCGCGGTCCGTCTCTCGGCGCACTGTCGCTGCGCTATCCCTATCCTGATCCCGAACGTGCCGAAGGGCACACCATCCGTGTTGAAATCAGCGGCCCGGCCCTGCGCGGTGAGCTGCGTGATGGCCACCTCGATGCCGCTTCAGACGGCTGCAATTTTGATCTGGCACGGATCACTATGGTGCGGAGTGGGGGCGATGAAGCTGCGACCGGGGTCTATCAGCGGTTGTCGAGGCTCTATGAAGCCCAGCTGGCCCGTTCAACGGCGATCGCAATTTCCCGCACCGGAGAGCATGCCGGTGCCGTCCATGTCTTTGAAAAAGCGCTCGCTCTGGCAGACACCCTGTATCCGCCCGATTCCATACAGCTGATTCCGTATCTGACCTCTCTGGCAAACAGCTATATGCGCGCCGGGAGATACCTGGATTTCAGCAACCTGTATAATTCACGCAGTGCCACCCTTCATGACGGAACGGCGCAGATGATCTTCGGTCATCACCAGATCCGTTCCCTGCTGCAGGTCGGTCGCGCCGCTCTGGGGCGTGAAGAGTATCAGACCGCTCTCGATAATTTCAGGCAGGCGTTGCGGATCGATTACAAAAACAAGGAAGCCATCGAGGCGACCCTGTCGGCTCTGGTTCTAAGCGGTCAGCATGATGAGGCGATAGCGTTTCTGGAAGAGACGGAGCAGAAACTGGATGCTGAACCGGATCGTCATGACGTCCGTGATGCGATAGCGCTGATTGTGTATCGGAAGGCCATAAACGAGCAAAAAGCGGGCCGAACCGCCGAAGCGGAGCGCTCCCTGCGCAAGGCGATCAAGCTTGATCCCGATACTGTTCACTATCTGGTCGTTCTGGCCCGCTGGCTGCATAAAGCCGGAAATTATCCCGAAGCAGACGCCCTGTTGAAGCGGGGACTTGATTCCTTCAGGGATGAGCCGCGACGTCGGGAATTAACCGAGGCGCGGGAAAAAATGCGGCAGATGGAAAAAATGCTTGCAAAAATCCGCAGGGCCGGCTCCTGACATGGGCTATAAAAATCTGCAGGAATGTGTCGTTGATCTTCAGCGCCGGGGCATGCTGCTCCGTATCGATCTGCCGCTTGATCCCCATCTGGAGGTCGGCGCGCTGCAGCGGCGCGTGTATCAGGCAGGGGGGCCGGCGCTCCTTTTCACGAATGCCGTCGGCAGCCGTTTCCCTCTGCTGGGGAACCTGTTCGGAACACTGGAGCGGACCCGCTTCATCTTCCGCGACACGCTGGATGACATCCGTCGCCTCGTTGAGATAAAGACCAACCCTTTTTCGCTGCTCAAAAACCCTATTGATGTCGTAAAAGCTCCTTTTGCCGCCTTCCATCTCCTCCCGACCGTCAGGTCAAAAGCGCCGGTGCTGGAATGTTCAACGACCCTCTCCGCCCTGCCGCAGATCGTTTCATGGCCCGCAGATGGCGGTGCGTTTCTGACGCTGCCGCAGGTGTACAGCGAAAGCCCGGCAGCGCCCGGCTTTGCCAGGTCCAATCTGGGGATGTACCGGATCCAGCTCTCCGGCAACAGCTATCAACCTGACAAACAGGCCGGACTGCATTATCAGATTCATCGTGGCATCGGCGCTCATCATGCCGAGGCGATAGAGCGGGGGGAGCTGCTTCGGGTTAACATCTTCCTGGGGGGGGCGCCCGCGCTGACCGTAGCGGCGGTTATGCCGCTGCCGGAGGGGATGCCGGAACTGTCGTTTGCCGGTCTGCTCGCCGGTCACCGCATACCGATGACCAGGGTTCCGGGGCATCTGCCGGTTTCCTCCGAGGCCGATTTTTGCATCAGCGGCGTTGTCCATCCCGCCAAGACTCTGCCGGAAGGTCCCTTCGGGGATCACCTTGGCTATTACAGCCTGACCCATGAATTCCCCTATATCGAGGTCGATGCGGTCTACCACCGGCGGGACGCCATTCTTCCCTTCACGACTGTCGGCCGCCCGCCGCAGGAAGACACCAGTTTCGGCGCTTTTATCCATGAACTGACCGGCCCGCTGATTCCGACCGTTGTGTCCGGCGTGAAGGAGGTTCACGCCGTGGATGCCGCCGGTGTCCATCCGCTGCTGCTGGCGATTGCCGGCGAGCGCTACGTGCCGTATTCAG
>JBAVTM010000437.1:0-2878 GCA_049696195.1 Desulfuromonadaceae bacterium
GCCCCAGGGAGTACGGGAGAAACTGAAATCTGGCTGACGGTAACGCCAAATTTTTTCGTGGCGATTCCGATCATCATGCCGTTGGTGTCATAAACCTCTGCCAGAATCGAGTAAGTACCGCCTTTGATATCGGCAGACGAAGCAAAGGTGAAGTTCAGATCAAGTGTGCCGTCAGCCGGCAGGTTCTGCTCCGTATCGGTTTCATAGGCAGTTGCGCCGGTCGGGTCGGTCACCCCCAGGTGAAGTAATGTATGAATATCTACCGCATGTTGGTTCTTGAGATTGGCGGTAATATTAGCGGTTTCTCCCTTGATGTATGCCGCCTTGTCGGTTTGCACCGTTGCGGTGACAGCTGTTGGCGGCAATGTGGTCAGGGCGGGGTTGAATACCAGGATGCCGCCCGGTTCGAGGATGCCAATAAAACGAGCGTTGGCATACCCCGGCTTACTCAGCGAGGTTGTCGCAACAGTGACGGTTCCCGGAGTTACCGCGTCAAGTTTGTACGTGCCATCCTCCCCCGTAACGTTCTGTACTGGGTCGGTCCCGGTCGCCTGGATTGTGACGTTCGCAAATGGCGCTTTGGCGACCGCATCCCACACGGTGCCTTGAATTGAGGCAGGAAGCGGGGTTGTCGCAAGGGAGAGTTTCCCGACATTGTTGACGGCACCGGCAATGATCGCCGTGGTCAGAGCGCGCGTACTGTATCCGTCGAGGGCAAGGCTTACCTGTTGAGGGCCTTGCGGGACGGCATTGAGGGCGAATATTCCGGTACTATCCGTTGTGGCGCTGATGGATGAGTCGTTCATCAGGGTCGTTGTCACACCTGCAAGCGGCTGACCGGTTATGGCGTCAACCACGGTACCGGTGAGACTTCCTTTGGTTACCTGTGGCGACAGGGCAATATCCAAGGTCTGGAGCCAAGGTAAGGAACTGGTCGTGTACGACTTGCCGACATAACCGGTCGCTGAAGCCTTGACCGTGTATTCACCCGGATAGGGGATGTCGGCAATCGCGTATGTTCCGAAGGAATCCGTCCGACCGGTGAAATCCTTTCCCTGAATTACTACTTCCGCTCCGGATAACGGAGCGCCGGTTGAGGCATCGGTCACTTTGCCGGTCAGAGTCATCAGGAAGGACATTTCCAAGCGGATGGTGCCCAGATCGGTGGTGCCGCCGGGAGTTATGACAATCCGGTACGCGTGGCTGGCAAAACCATGCATGCCGACAATTACCTGATAGGTACCGGGGGCAAGGTCGGGAATGCTAAAGTAGCCGCCCCCTTCTGGTTCAACGGCCAGCGGCGCTGCTCCCGACACGGTAACCTGTACCCCTGTTTCTTCCGGCAGATGGCCGATTGCCACTCCCCAGTAGCTGTCAACGACCCGGCCGACAAGAGTGCCGGCGGTGGCCTGCGATGCCGTAGTGCTCATCCGGGGGGAGAAGGTGAGCGTTGTTCTGGCGTAGACGGTGCCGTTAGCGGTAACAGTCTGGTAGCCCGCTTTCGTTGCGCTGGTCGTGATGGTGCCGGGGGTGACGTAGGTGAAGGAGTATGTTCCATCGGCTCCGGTGGTGGCGCTACCGCTCCAGGCACCGCTCACGGTTAAGGCAACACCTGGCAGAGGGTTGCCGGTGGAGTCCGTGATTGTTCCGGCAATAGTGCCGGTGGAGTAGCTGGAGGTCATCGGCACATTGCCGAGGTTGGCGGTGGTATTTACCACAACGGTTGCAGTTGCGGAAGTAGCTGCATAGCCGGTCAGGGAGAAGTTGACCTTCTGCGCACCTGCCGGGATGTCCGACAGGGTGAAGTTGCCGGATGCGTCTGTGGTGGTGTTGATCAGCTGGTTGCTGTCAAGGACGACGGCAACTCCAGTCACTTTCTGCCCGGTTATTTTGTCGATAACTGTGCCCGTGGTCTTGCCTCCCGCAGGTGGGGGCGGTGGCGGGGAGGGCTTGTTTTCCGAGAGGTAGAGGGCTTTCAGAGACAGCGCGGTGGAATAGGGGTCGTCGTTCCAGGAGCCGTTGGCGGATTGGGCTGAAGTGAGGAAGTTTATCGCGCTTCCCAATGCCGCTTGGTTGGTGGTTACGGCTACGACGGCTGAATATGCCAAGGCGGTTTCATATACTGTTGAAGCGCCGAAGCCGCCGTCCGGGTTCTGCTGGGTAAGGAGATAGGTTGTGGCTTTGCTTACGGCAGTGGCGATTGTAGTCATCTGCGGGAACTGCTGGAGGGTGGCGGAAACGATGGCGGTCATGTAGACATTGCTGTCGTCGCCGGAACTGAAGCCCCAGCCGCCGTCGGAGTTTTGGCTTCCTGTCAGGTATGCGAGGGCGGGGTTGATGGTTGTGAGGTCGGTGTAGTTGGCGGATTTGATGGTCTGGAGAGCGAAGGCGGTGTCGAGTGGATTCGTCTCGAACCCGACATCACCTCCCCAGCCACCTTTGATCAAATCCGCAGAGGGAATCAGCAAGCTTATATCGGCAAGACCGAGAGCGTGGATTCTTTGAGCGATATAGTCAACGGACAATGGCGTCTGCGCCTGTAGCCAGGAAACGCCATTGGTGTACGGTGTCCCGGCGGATTGATTGAGAAGTTTCAGGGTTTCCAGGACAGAGACTGTAGCAGCAGTTGTCTCGGTTTCTGCGGAACTCGTCGCCCAGGTTCCGTCCGGGTTTTGAGAGGATGTAAGGTAGTTGAGGCCGGTGGATATTTGGGGGAGTTGGGCGTGGACAGGGGCCGTAATAAGTATGGCCAGCAATACAATGATCCAAACAATCAATTTCCTGTTCGACATGATCCCTCCACTTTTCGATAGCAATCGCAATAAATCAATTTAATTATTAAAATCCATGCAGATATTCAGATGCCTTGCCGCACTCC
>JBAVTM010000438.1:0-3996 GCA_049696195.1 Desulfuromonadaceae bacterium
GTCATGGACGGCATGACGGATATGGTCCCGCAATTCTGTCCCCAGGGAAAGATTGCCGTACAGGGGGCGAATGTCCTGGAATATGCCGAAGTTGAGCATGTGCTCGGGGGTGGGGACGGTGATCCACAGGGTGAGAAGCCGCTTCCATTCCGTAAGGCCGTGGCGCCACTGCGGATTGCTGGCCATGATGTTGCCGGGACAACGGGGGACGCCGATTTCTTCGAGGGCATCTACCAGCCGGGCGGCAAAGCGTTCGACGTGGCATAGATTCTCGGGCGGGAAGTCGTCTGAATATACGATGGCGCTGTCCTGGTCGGTACGCAGGGTCTGTTCGCCCCGTCCCTCGCTGCCAAGTGCGAGGTAGGCGGTCCCTTCGGGGAGACGGATGCCCTCGCTGTTTTCCAACAGGGCAATGAGGCGAACGGTAATGGCATCGTTGAACCGGGAGATGAGTTGCACGATGTCTTTCGTGCCGGCGCCTGAACGGAGGGCAGCATCTGTTATGTCGAGTATGCGAATGCTGAGCGCCCTCAATGCACCGATAGAATGGGCGGCAACGATCTCCTGGTAGAGTTCAACGTTATTATTGCTGGCTTCACTGCTCGACATGACACCCTCGCTACCTCGCGAAAACTATCCCGTCCGCAAGATTGATGCAGTGATTCAATCCTGACAAACCGGGACCGGATACGTGTTTTGTTGACCTGCTACATAAATCACTTCAGTCACGTGGATTTTCGGAGAGCGGGACGGTGAAGGTAAACGTCGCACCGGCTCCGGACTCGCTTTCGGCCCAAATCTTCCCACCCATCCTCTCCACGATCTCCCGGGAGATCGTCAGCCCGAGCCCGGTACCTAAGGGATGGGTTTTTTGAGGATCCCTCACCTGATGAAAACGCTCAAAAACCTGCTCCAGCCGGTCCGGGGGAATGCCGGGGCCTTCATCCGCCACACTGATCAGGGCAAAGCCCTCTTTCTTCCTCGCGTTGAGCCGGATCGTCCCCCCTTCGGGTGAAAATTTTACCGAATTGAAAAGGAGGTTTGTCAGCACCTGGTGGAGCCAATCCGCATCGGCATAAACCGGGGGGAGACCGGGTTCGATTTCGCTGGCCATCCGGATTTCTTTTTCGGTGAAGAGCGGGTGGGTGGTGCCGATGGCCCTGGAAAAAACCGGCTCCAGTTCCAGCGGTCCGGGAGAAAATTCCAGGCGGCCGGCTTCAATTTTGGAGAGATCGAGCAGGTCGTTGATCATGCGGGTGAGCCGCTCCGCCTCGTTATGGATGATGCCAACAAACTGCTTGCGTTTTTCGGTGTTGTCCACATCGTAGCGCAGCAGAATCTCGGAGAAGGAGCGGATCGAGGTGAGCGGGGTTCGCAGCTCGTGACTGACGGTGGAGAGGAAGTCGCTCTTGAGCCGGTCCAGCTCCAGGAGCCGGGCGTTGGCTTTTTCCAGCTCGGCCGTACGCTGGGCCACCTTTCCCTCCATGGCGTGGCTGTACGCCTGAACCTCGGTGTAAAGCTGGGCATTGACCGCCGCCATGGCGAGCTGGTTGGCCAGGGCCGCGAACAGCTCGACAAACTCGTCGGTGAAGTGCATGGGGCCGCGGGTGGCATAGGCCGTGAGTACCCCGATCACCCGTCCCTCGTAGATCATGGGTGCGTGGATGAACGCACTTACCGGCACATCCCTGACCAGCTTGGAGAAGAGCAGGGGTTTGTCGATCTCCCGGGTGTCCCCCACCACGACCGGCCGCGCGTCCAGAAAGCAGCTGCCGAAGTAGGTTTCCCGGGAGGGGACCATCGCGGATTCCGTCACGTAAATATCGATGAGGCCCACGTGGCTGCGGATCCTTAAAATGCCATCCTCATTCAGGAGTCGCACCGCCAGGTGCTCGAACCCGAATTCACGCTTGATCAGCAGGAGCACCTCCTGCAGAAGTGTGTCGATGTCCAGACTCCGCGACAGGGCATGGGATGCCTCATGGAGGACCATCAATTCCCGGAGCCGCCGTTCCAGGGCATCCCGGCTATCTGCAAGGGTCTGGGAAACACTGCCGAAGACGTCCAGGATCTCCACGGCCCGCTCGCGGGGCAAGGCGAGGGTGCTGTCGATAATCATGCGCGCCGACGGGGCTCCGAGGGCGCTGGCCAGGCAGCGTTCCGTAGTTTCGAGGAGTACCTGGGGGGAGGAACGTTCGGGAAGAGCCCCCAGCACATCCCGGGCCGTCCTGGCGCCCACAAATCGCGACAGGAGTCTTTCCAGGTCGGCCCTTGTGGCCCATGCGGCCGGCAGTTCGTGACGCGGGACATCCGCCTCGGGTTGTGAGGTCAGGAGGCTGAAGATGAAATAGGCTCCCATGTTGAATACCAGACTCCAGATCAGGGCATGGGTCCAGGTGTCAAATCCCTGCAGTCCGAGCAGGGCTCGCGGCCTGAGCAGTTCAATTCCCCAGGGGCCATGTGTCAGGAGCGACTCGCTCACCCATCCCGAGTCGACGAAGCTGGGTATCAGCAAGGTATAGGTCCAGACGACAAACCCGGCCGCAAGACCGGTGAGGGCTCCGGTTCGGGTCCCCCCTTTCCAGTACAGGCCGAAAAGTACCGCGGGCGCAAACTGGATCACGGCGGAAAAGGACAACAGACCGGTGGCGACCAGGGTGTGGGATTCACCGATCCACCGTTTGAAGGCGTAACCGAGGAGCACCACGCCGAATATGACGGCCCGCTTTGTGTACAAGAGGGGACGGGAAAGGTCCACCCCCTTCCTGCGAAAAACAGGAATAACACTCCCCAGGACCGCTACCCCGGAATGGTGGAGGATCATGGTGGACAAGGCGACCGCCTCGACGATAACCATACTCGTTGCGGCGGAGAACCCCCCCAGGTAGGCGAGAAACGCCAATCCGGTATGACCACGCGTCAGCGGCAGGGAAATCATGAAGAAATCCGGGTTCAGGCCTCCGCCGTACAGGCGCCCGACCAGGGCGACGGGGAGCACGAGCAGGTTAATGAAGAGCAGGTAGGCCGGAAATGCCCAGGCTGCCGTTCGCAGGTGCTCCTCCCGTACGTTCTCGACGGCCAGCATGTGAAACTGGCGGGGCAATAGAATTACGGCTGACGCGGAGAGTACGCTCAGGGTGACCCAGGCGGATAGCGATGTGCCCGAACTCTCCCCGAGCAGGAACAGCCGCGAAAGATCCGGGTCTGCCATGGCCCTCTCAAAAACCTGTGTCAGCCCGCCGCCGATGCCGAAGGTAATATAGAGACCGATCACCAGGAAGACCCCGAGCTTTACCGCACTTTCAAAGGCCACTGCGGCGACCATGCCCTCGTGCCGCTCCGTGGCGACCAGGCTCCTCGCCCCGAAGAGCCCGGCGAAGATCGAAAGACCGAGGGCTGCCCAGAATGAGGCGTCGTCCAGGATCCCCGAGGTTGTGGCTCTTCCCGTGAGGAGGTCGAAGGTGTGTCCGACCGCCTTGAGCTGGAGCCCGATATAAGGCGTGATGCCGACTACCATCAGGGTAGTGGCCAGGGCGCCCAGGGACCACCCCTTGCCGTAGCGTACCTCGAGCAGGTCCGGCAGGCTCGTGACCCCTTCGGCCCGGCAGAAGGAAACGAGACGTTTAAGCAGGGAAGGAGCCAGTAGAAAGATCAGGGTGGGACCCAGGTAAATCGGCAGAAACCCCAGACCGGTAGACGAGGCCTGTCCAACACTGCCGTAGAACGTCCAGGACGTACAATAAACGGCCAGGGAAAAGCTGTACACCCACGGGTTATCGACCGGGCTGCGGCCCCTTTCCCTGGCCTTGTCCGTGGCAAAGGCTATGGCAAACAAACCGCCGAGATACCCTATCCCGAGGAAAGCTACCCAGAACGTTTGGTTCACGGCTTGTCTCCCCGCGTCAGCAGCCAGCTGAGCAGCACCAGCACGCACCAGGCCGTGAGCAGGTACAGGGGCAGAATCGGGATTCCCAGAAAGCTGCCCGGACGGTTAAA
>JBAVTM010000439.1:0-1935 GCA_049696195.1 Desulfuromonadaceae bacterium
CTCAGATGGCGCTTGACCGTTCGCCCTGCTTTGTTCTTGGTGCATTGCTCGCGCAACTCGCAAGCCGCGCAGACTTTCTTTGGTGCTCCATAATCACTGCTCATCGCTTGTGGCTTGATTATTTACTTCTTTCGAATGAAATGTTACATTCTAACGTTGCAAGAAAATATCTTTGGAACGCAACTTTGCAATCATAGATGGTATTTATTTCAGGCGAGACCACCGAGGTTTTAGAAACCCCGGTGGTCTGTTAAATGTCGACTTGAATGCAACCTGGGATAAAAAACGATGTCTTTGAAAACCTTGTGCAAAAGATCGCACTTTATCGCGGGAGGATGTGTCCTTGTCCTGATCCTCCTGCTGACGACCGTCCGCGTCCGCATTACCGGCCATTTCGAAGGGATCTTTCTCCTGCAGAAGGAGCCATTCGTCTTTATACTGCAGGATGACGTGCGCTTTGGTGACGAAGAGAAGCTGCTCTGCTCCCTGCTCAGGCCGGATCTCCTGAGATGGCTTAGGGAGCGTTCCCGTCCCCATGCAGCGGGTCAGCCGTATCTTGAGTACGATTGGCATAAGAGGGATGGCAGCGGCTTTGTCAGGAATTTCTCGGGTACCGGACAGAAGCTGTTGACCTGCCTCAGCCGCTTCGTGGACTCTGAGGGGAAAACGACCGAGGGCGTTTTCGTGGGTGGCGGCCTTCCGCCTCACGCCCGCGGTGACGATAGGGTCACCAACAACGAAACCGGTATGGCCTACTATGACGGCCACCGCTGGTTCCATCTCTGGTGTAACGTAAATGAGTCGATCAATTCAGCGACTGCGCCATTCAAATCGCTGTTTCCATCGACATGGGAGTTCCTTGGCAGCCAGGTGCTTTTTGCCAGCGACTGGCAAATTGTTCTGCGGAGTCGGCACCGTGTTGTTCTTGATGGTGTCCCGCTGATGATGGATCGCCACGCCATTTTTCTGGCTGGTGAACCCTATTTTATCCTGTCGATAAAAATAACGAACGGCGGCACGCTGCCGGTGAGATACCACTATCTGTACGGCGACGAGCCGTGGCTGGGAGATTTCGGATCGTCCCGGGGGAACGTGGGATGGGTCAGGGACCGTCTGTACCTCTACGAAGGGCCGATTGATACGGGCAAATACACCTACGCCGGGATGTTCGATTCAGGTAATCCCGTAATCGGCGGTCAGCGCGGCGATTTTACCGGGGTCGCTAATTTCATTGAGTGGATGGGGGACAATCGGCCCGAGCAGGCTTATTTTTCCAATTCAATCGGCCGTTACGCCCCGGAGGATGCACGGGTTCCGCTTGATAGCCCCGATAACCGGGTTATTTTCCTTCAATGGGGCCCCAGGGCACTCCAGCCGGGACAATCGGAAACTTATACCCTTGCCATTGGTATGGCTGCCTATGACGAGAAAAGCGGCTTGCCGAGTAAGCCACCGATTATGCTGGATTACAAAGGGATTCAACGCCTGATTGAGCAAAAAAGCCGATTGAAGTGAGGGATGAGTAAAAATATGGGGGATAAAGTGAAAAACGGATTTTTGTGGGGATTGGGTTTCGTTATTGCGTGCGCTGTGTTCGTTTCCGGCTGTAGTCCCAGCAAAGAGCAGAAAGATGCAGGCAATTTTGTGCAGAATTATTGCAGCGTCCTGCAAAATGTTTACGCCCGGGCTGATATGAAAATCCTGGGAAACATGGCTACCGAGAAAGAGCTGAAGAGAGTATTCCCTGTATTGCAGGCCTTGGTTGCAACAGAGAACGTCATGAAGTCCGAGATCTTGAAATTCAAGCTAAAGAAGACGACGGTTACCGCTGACACCGCGACGGTTCAAACCTCCGAGAGGTGGCTGTTCTGGTGGGAGGACCGAAAAACCGGGACGATCACCAAGCCGAAGGTGGAGGAAAGCTATGAGCTGAAA
>JBAVTM010000440.1:0-9520 GCA_049696195.1 Desulfuromonadaceae bacterium
GCCAGCAGGGAAAGCTCCTGCTCGATCTCGGGAGTATGACGGTGGGTTCCGCCAACCCCGTACGCCTTGAAGCCCTCGTTCACCTCGCAGTAAAGACTGTCTACCTTGGCAGAGCGGCCGGCGCCGGTAACGCCGGAGGCGGAGTCGGCGATGATGCTTGACAGGTCGATAAGCCGCTTCTTCAGCAGCGGAGCCAGCGCGAGAATGATGCTGGTAGGGTAGCAGCCGGGATTGGCAACCAGTTTAGCCCCTTTGATCCTGGTTCGCCTGAGCTCCGGCAATCCGTAGACAGCCTTCTTCAGGCCGGCAGGATTGAGATGGGGCTCGTACCACTCCCCGTACACCGCCGGATCGGAAAGGCGGTAATCGGCGGACAGATCGATGATCTTTTTGCCCAGCGTAAGGAATGTCGGCACGACCTCCATTGCAGCCTTGTGAGGGAGTGCGGTGAATATTATATCCGCTTTTTCGGCAACCCGCACCGGTTCAAGATTTTCCAGCACGACGTCACAACGTCCCTTGAGGGTCGGAAAAACATCGGAAATGCGCTTGCCGGCGCTCTGTTCGGAGGTCAGGCAGGTCACCGCCACCTCAGGGTGGCAATGGAGGATGCGAATCAATTCCAGCCCGGTGTAGCCGCTGGCTCCGACGATGGCAACATTCAACATGGATATGGCTCCTTTCACATAACCCCGACAGACGGGATACGTGCGCTAACGAAGTTGTTTCCTGCGATTATAGCGCAAAAGATGACTTCTCACGCACTAAAAAAGGGGAAACCCTTGCGGATTTCCCCTTGTACTATTGCAGCGCGGTGTAATCCAGCTATTAACGCTTGGAAAACTGGAACCGGGCACGGGCAGCTTTTCTGCCGTACTTTTTACGCTCTTTAATACGTGAATCGCGGGTGATGAAACCGGCCTTTTTGAGGACGCCGCGCAGTTCCGGCTCATGCAGCAGCAGGGCCTTGGTGATACCGTGCTTGATAGCACCGGCCTGACCGGTATCGCCGCCGCCGGAAACAGTTACGAAGACATCAAAAATGCCGACTTTTTCAACCAGCTCAAAGGGCTGACGCACAACCATCTTGGATGTTTCGCGACCGAAATATTCATCCAGGGTTTTGTGGTTGACGGTAAAAGTACCTACACCAGGCTTAAGCCATACGCGAGCAATTGAAGTCTTGCGCTTGCCTGTTCCATAATAACTGACTGCTGCCATATCGTGTTCTCCTTGGAGTATTAAAGTGCCAGGTTCTTGGGCTGCTGAGCTGCGTGTGGATGGCTCGGTCCCGCATAGATTTTAAGCTTGCTGAGCATGGCCCGGGCAAGTTTGTTCTTGGGGAGCATCCCTTTGACAGCCTTCTTGATAAGATCTTCAGGCTTCTTTTCAAGCAGCTTGCCCGCCGTGATCTCTTTCAGTCCACCGACGTATCCGGAGTGGCTGTAATAAATTTTGTCGGCGAGCTTTCGGCCGGTCAGGGCGATCTTCTCAGCGTTTACAACGATGACGAAATCGCCGGTATCAACACTGGGTGTGTAGAGAGCCTTGTTTTTCCCACGCAGGACATTTGCAATCTGAGTTGAAAGACGGCCCAGAACCGCATCCTGTGCATCAACAATGTACCAGTCACGTTTTACGTTTTCAGCCTTAGCTACTTCTGTTTTCATAATTTCCCCATCCGCAGTACAACCTGTAAAAGAATACAGGCCATGATTTTTTTGAAGAGGTGTAACTTACTTAAAGAGAGAGATCGTGTCAAGGGAAAAATTTTCACGGCAATTAATTGATCTGATCAATGTTGTAACCGCGCCGATTTCATGTTACAAACGCGCGTCAATTATCAGATTTATTCGGAGACCGTATTATGAAGATAACGGTAGCAGATGTCGAGTATGTAGCACGTCTGGCGCGGCTTGAACTGACCCCTGGTGAAAAGGAGCTGTTTGCAGGCCAGATGGGTTCGATCCTCGGCTATGTGGAAAAACTGAAAGTGGTGAATACCGAGGGGGTCATGCCGACCTCGCACGCCGTACCGATGGAAAATGCTTTTCGCGAGGATGTTGTGCAATCCTCAATAGGCCTGGAGAGGGCTCTGTCAAATGCACCCGAGCGCTCGGGCTCCTTTTTTGCCGTTCCAAAAGTTATCGAATAAGCAGGGGATACCATTTACCATGAATATTTTTGACATGACCATCCATGAACTCCACACGGCACTGAAGGAGAAGAAGGTTTCATCTGCAGAAGCCACGGCAGCCATGCTGGAGCGTATTGAAGCCGTCGAGCCGAAGGTCGGCTCATTCATCACCGTTACACCTGAACGGGCTCTGGCCGATGCCGCCGCCGCCGACGTCCGTATTGCCGCCGGCACAATGGATGTACTGACCGGAATTCCCCTCGCCCTCAAGGATATCTTTCTGACCGAAGGGATCCGCACTACCTGCGGATCACACATCCTCGACAATTTCATCCCCCCCTACAGCGCCACATCCTACGAAAAATTGCAAGAGCGGGGCGTTGTGCTGCTCGGGAAACTGAACCAGGATGAGTTTGCCATGGGCTCCTCAAACGAATCAAGCGCCTTTGGGCTCACCCGCAATCCCTGGGACACGACCTGCATCCCCGGAGGGTCATCGGGAGGTTCGGCGGCGGCGGTTTCCGCCAGCCAGGCGGTCGCGACACTCGGCACGGACACAGGCGGATCCATCCGTCAGCCGGCGTCACACTGCGGCTGCGTCGGCTTGAAACCGACCTATGGCCGGGTTTCCCGCTACGGCGTGATCGCCTACGCCTCGTCGCTGGATCAGGTCGGGCCGCTGACCCGCGACGTGACTGACTGCGCCATCATGCTCGGTGCCGTGGCCGGGCACGACCCCAAGGATTCGACCAGCGTCGATACGCCGGTGCCGGACTACAGCGCCACCCTGACACACGGTGTGAAGGGGTTGAAGATCGGCTTGCCGAAAGAATACTTCATCGACGGTCTCGACCCCGATGTTCAGAAAACGATGGAGGCCGCGATCGAGACCTACCGTCGCCTCGGCGCCGAATTCGTTGATATTTCGCTGCCGCACACCGACTATGCGGTGGCAACCTACTACCTTATTGCTACCGCTGAGGCCAGCTCCAATCTGGCCCGCTACGACGGGGTCCGTTTCGGTCACCGTGCCGAGGCGGACGGACTGCTGGACATGTACACCAAAAGCCGCAGCGAAGGGTTTGGCGCCGAAGTCAAGCGCCGCATCATGCTCGGCACCTATGCCCTGTCGTCCGGCTATTACGACGCCTATTACGTCAAGGCGCAGAAGGTGCGGACGCTGATCATGAACGACTTCATGGCGGCATTTGCCGACGTCGATGTCATGCTGACCCCCGTTGCACCGACACCGGCATTCAAGATCGGCGAAAAGATCAACGATCCGCTGCAGATGTACCTGTCCGATATTTTCACGATACCGGTCAACCTGGCCGGCACCTGCGCCATGTCGCTCCCGGCCGGTTTTTCGAACTCCGGGCTGCCGATCGGTCTGCAATTGATCGGCAAACCGTTCGGCGAGGAGACGGTCCTGCGGGCAGCCTACGCTTTTGAACAGGCCACCGAGTGGCACACCAGGAAAGCAACGATCTAACTTCCGGAGCATACTATGAAATACCAACCCGTCATCGGTCTTGAGGTTCACGTCCAGCTCCTGACCGACACCAAAATATTCTGCGGTTGTTCGACAAAATTCGGTGCCGAGCCGAACTCCCAGACCTGCCCGGTCTGCCTCGGCCTGCCGGGGGCGCTGCCGGTGCTCAACAGGAAGGTGGTGGAATTCGCCATCAAGGCCGGCCTCTCCACCAACTGTTCCATCACGCCGCGCAGCATTTTCGCCCGCAAGAACTACTTCTATCCCGATCTTCCCAAGGGGTACCAGATCAGCCAGTTCGAGGATCCGATCTGTCAACGGGGGTGGCTTGATATCACGGTTGAGGGACAGGAACTGAAGCGGATCGGCATCACCCGCATCCATATGGAAGAGGACGCCGGCAAGCTGGTGCATGGCGATGCCGGCATGAACGGCAGTTCGGGCGTCGATCTGAACCGGGCCTGCACCGCCCTCCTGGAAGTTGTTTCCGAGCCTGATCTCCGCTCGTCCGACGAAGCGGTGTCCTACCTGAAACAGCTGCACCAGATCGTAACCTGGCTCGGCATTTGTGACGGGAACATGGAAGAGGGGAGTTTCCGCTGTGACGCCAATGTATCGGTGATGCCGGTCGGATCAGACACCTTCGGCACGCGGGCCGAGATCAAGAACGTAAACTCCTTCAAATTTGTCAAGCAGGCCATCGAATACGAGATCCAGCGCCAGATCGACCTGATCGAGGATGGCGGCACGGTCGTCCAGGAAACGCGGCTTTTTGATCCGAACAGCGGAAAAACCCGCTCGATGCGGAGCAAGGAGGAGGCCCACGATTACCGCTATTTCCCCGATCCCGATCTGGTGCCGCTGGTTATCGGCGACGACTGGGTGGAGCGCGCGCGCCGGGAACTGCCGGAGCTGCCGCAACAACGCCAGCTGCGCTTCATGTCCGAGCTGGGGCTGCTTCCCTACGACGCCGACGTGTTGACCTCCAGCCGGGCCCTGGCCGATTATTTTGAAGCGGGTGTTGCCGCCGGCGGCAATGCCAAGGCGGTCGGCAACTGGATCATGGGTGAAATCACCAGGGCCTTGAATGACAGCGGCTTGTCGATTGAATCCTGTCCGGTCACGCCGGGGCAGCTGGCGGAGCTCCTGAAGCTGATCGACAACGGCACAATCTCGGGCAAGATCGCAAAAACCGTTTTTGACGAGATGTGGCGTAGCGGCAAAGCTCCGCAGGCGATTGTCGAGGAGCAGGGGCTGGTACAGGTCTCCGACAGCGGTGCCATCGAAACCATCATCGACGAAATCATGGCTGCCAATGCCGGACAGGTTGAAGAGTTTCGCGGCGGCAAAGAGAAAGTATTCGGCTTTTTCGTCGGTCAGGTCATGAAAGCCAGTAAGGGAAAAGCCAACCCGACGGTGGTCAACGAGCTGCTGCTGAACAAATTAAAGGGGTAGGAGCCCCTCGGACTGAGGGGGGATTCCTTCCTGAGCGCGACAGGCTCCTTACATGGAGGTTAGCTATGAGCCGGACGGTGATGATTGTTGATGACTCCCTCTTCATGCGCAAAAGCCTGCGCGGGATTTTTGTCGAAAAGGGGTACGTCGTGGTCGCCGAAGCGGCAAGCGGCATTGAGGCCATGAAAAACCTCCATACCCACCACCCGGATATTATCCTGCTTGATATCATCCTGCCCGACTCAAACGGTCTCTCCCTCCTGGAGTGGATCACCAAGAGCCGTCCAAAATCAAAGGTTGTCGTCTGCTCTTCAATCGGGCAGCCGTCGCTCATCCAGAAATCGCTCGACCTGGGCGCCAGGGCCTTTATCCAGAAACCGTTTACTCCCGAGAAGGTCGCTGAAGTGCTGGAACGCCTGGAGGGTTGACCAATGGACATGTCCCCCTATCGGGAACTGTTCCTTTCTGAAGCCCGCAGCCATATCTCCATGTTCAGCAAGCTGATTGTAGGCCTCGAAGACTCCTCCGGCAACCCTGCCGCAATCGATGATCTCTTTCGCCATGCCCATTCTCTGAAAGGAATGGCGGCGACGATGGGTTATGAGCAGATGGTGAGGATCGCCCATGCCATGGAAAATCAGCTGAGCCGGATCCGCAACGGAGAACTCGTGCTGCTGCCACCCCTTGCAGACCTCCTGCTGGAAGGAGGCGATGCGCTGGCCCGCATGGTATCCCTGATCGAATCGGGGAGTGGTGCCTTTGAAGATACCGCCGGGCTGATTGAACGACTGGCGGCATTCGATCCGGCCGCTGAAACGCTGCCGCGTTTTCAGCACGCCCGGCCGCACGATCACGGGGGCACCCCACCCCCGGAAAGTGCGGCTTCTGTGCCGCATCAATTCAGACAGGCCGATTCCTTCAAAAGTATCCGCATAAAAACCGAAACGCTCGATCACCTGGTCAATATCACCGGAGAATTGATTACCAACCGCTACCGCCTGGCCGAATCCATCCGACTGGCGGATGCAGCCGAGTGCCGGGAGCCGCTTCACCAACTTACCGCGCTGCTCCGGACTCTGCGTGATGAGGTTTTCAAAGCGCGCATGCTGCCGTTTGCCTTTATAGCCGAGCGTTTCCCACGGATGGTTCGTGACCTGGCCCGCAATCAGGGAAAAGATGTCCATTTTCAGCTGGTAGGGAAAGAGATCGAACTTGATCGGGGTATTTTGGAAATAATCGCCGAGCCGATTGTCCATATCCTGCGGAACGCCGTCGATCATGGCATGGAGAGCGCCGATGAGCGGGTATTGGCGGGCAAACATTTTGGCGGCACGATAACCCTGACAGTAAGACGTGACAAGGACCATGTTGAAATTGCCATTGCCGACGACGGTCGCGGCATGGACGCGGAACTGCTGAAGCTGGCGGCTGTCGAAAAGGGGGTCCTCTCCGCGGAAGAGGCCGCCCGGACAACCCCGCAGGAAGCATATCAGCTGATCTGCAAACCGGGTTTTTCAACCGCCGCCACCCTTACCGACCTGTCCGGACGGGGGGTCGGCATGGATGCCGTTCGCGAAGCGGTGCATGCGCTGGCCGGCGTTCTGACCATTCAGTCGCAGAAGGGGCAGGGGAGTCGTTTTATCTTGCGGCTGCCGATAACGGTTTCAATCATTCAGGCACTGATTGTCCAGTGTGGACCGTTCGAAATCGCGTTTCCGCTGAATGTTGTCACGCGGACCCTGGAACTGAAACGTTCCGACATCCTCGGAGAGTCCGGGCGCTCAACGGTTATTCTGGAAGGGGGCCCCCTGCCGGTCCGGAGTCTGCGGCGGTCGCTGCAGCTGCCGGAGGCACCAGGAACGGAAGGGGATCTGCTGCCGACGGTCGTCTGTGATGTCGGCGGAACTCAACTGGCTTTCAGCGCCGATCTGATCTCCGGCCAGCAGGAGATTTTTGTCCGCCCTCTCCGCTCGCCGCTTTCTCGTCTGCGGGGGGTTAGCGGGGCTACGGTCACCGGCGACGGCCGGGTGCTGTTTGTCGCCGACGCGGGCGCGCTCCCCTGAGGCAGACAGGCAGTAACTGCCGGCAGTTGGAAGCACGTATATTGAAACGGTTGCGGCGGATGACCATTGTATGGCAGAATCCAACAGTGGTACAGCAGGCTCTGCTGCCAGACAGATCCATGAGGAGGAGAACACCATGAAATACCGGATTGCACTACTGATCGGCCTGTTATTTTCGTGTCTGCCCGCTGCGTCGCATGCCGCGCAGCAGGTAAAGGTGGGGCTTAACGACGTCATCGCTACCGTTGAAAGATCATTCAAGGCCGGCAGCAACGGGCAGGCACCGGTAAGTGACTTCACTGCAGATTTTTTCCAGCGTACGCTGCTGGCAAAGGAAGGTCGTGAAATGCGCGGTGACGGCGTGGTTTCGGTCAAGCTCGCCACAGCAAGTTCACCGCTGATGTACCGTTTTCAGTATTATCGCCCCTTTCAGCAGGAAATCGTCAGCGACGGCAACTCTCTCTGGATATATCACCCCGAAAACCGGGAGGTCATCCTGAGTGACGTCAGCTTTAACTACAACCGCCCCGGTTTCAATCCCGACCGTGATCGCGCGGTGAACTTCCTGCAGGGGCTCGGACGCATCTCCAAAGACTTCCAGATCAATTTTGCGAGCGGTATGTATGACGCCGCTGGCAATTACGTCCTTGAACTCAATCCGCGGCACGCCATGCTCAACACAAGGCGTATCCTGCTCGTTGTCAGCCGTGACAGCGCAGTCTCCTACGTGACCGGAGCAAATCCCCTCACAAAAGGGCCGGAGCCTGTCCCCCCCCAGTCCCGCGCACTGTCATCCGCAGCCCGGACACCCTTTGGCGCCAAGGATCCATTCGGAGGCGTGCAGGGATTTGGCGGGACCTCGGACCCGTTCCCGCTCCTTTCATCCACGGTGGAAGACCAGGAGGGGAACAGCACGACGATGGAGTTTGCCAACATAAAAATCAATACCCGTCTTTCCAATACAGACTTTTCATTTGTGATCCCCCCCGGGGTCCAGGTTGTAAAACCGTCCGAACGCAATCAGCCCCGCTGAGAAAGGCCGTACAATGCTGAAAATATTTACCACCGCATGTCTGCCCCTGATAAACAGGATAAGTGCGTTAACGAAGTTATTTTCTGCCGGAAAAGCGCTTAAAATAACTTCTAGCTTACTAATGCTGTCACTCTTCACCCTCCCGCTCTCTGCGGCATCGGCACCTGCAACCCTCAAGGAGGTCGTCTCCGCGCTTGAGAAAGGATATGCCGGGCTGCAGGATGTGCAGGCCGATTTTTCACAGAAAACCACCATATCCTCGGTTAATCGTGAGCAGAAGGGGAGCGGCGAAGTGCTGTTGAAGCGCCCGGCAGCGGCAACCGCGATGTTCCGTTTCAATTATTCCAGGCCGAAACAGCAGATCATCTCCAACGGCAAACAGGTCTGGTTTTATACCCCGGAAAACCGGCAGGTGCTGGTCAACAACGTTGCCGCGATGTTCGCGGGGGGGAACTCCATCGCCCTGTCGTATCTGACCGGTCTCGGTCACGTTTCACGCGATTTTGACGTCACCTTCGCAGCTGAGCCGCGGGACAAGAACGGCAACTATCAGCTTGAGTTGACGCCGAAAAAAGCGAGCCCGGTTCTGGCGAGACTCCAGCTGACGGTATCCTCCGCAGCCGTCGAACAGCTGCGGGCGTCCGGAGAAGTCAAAAACATCTTCCCGGTCATCGCCTCGACAGTTCATGACGCGGGCGGCAACCGGACCCGGATCGACTACAGCCGTCCGCGGGTAAACAAGGGGCTGTCCGACGGAAAATTCAACTTCAAGATTCCGGAAGGGGTCGAGGTCATAAAGCCATAGGTCGAGATTGAGGTTGAGGTGAAGAGACGAATTCTTTCTTAAACGTAATCTTGATCTGATTATATTCTGGAGGTTTAATCATGCCGTCATTCGACATCGTATCAAAAGTTGACATGCAGGAGGTCGATAACGCCGTGAATCAGGCGATCAAGGAGATCGGCCAGCGCTACGACTTCAAAGGTTCCAAAAGCCAGATCACGCCGGAGAAGGACTCGGTCAAGATCCTGGCGGATGACGACTACAAGCTGAAAGCGGTCGTGGATGTCCTGCAGTCCAAGTTCCTGAAGCGCAACATCTCCATCAAGGCGCTTCAGTACGGCAAGGTCGAGCCGGCCTCAGGGGGGATGGTGCGCCAGATCATCACCGTCCAGCAGGGGATCTCCAAGGAGAAGGCCAAGGAGATCACGACAGCGATCAAGGAGAGCAAGCTCAAGGTACAGGCCCAGATCCAGGATGACCAGGTGCGCGTGATCGGCAAGAATCGTGACGATCTCCAGGATGCGATCCAGCTGCTCAAAGGGAAGGATCTGGATGT
>JBAVTM010000441.1:0-3105 GCA_049696195.1 Desulfuromonadaceae bacterium
CCCTTCATCTATTGAAACAGCAACCATCTGGAACGGCTTACCGGCCATAAAACTGTTCAACTTCATCATGGAGGGGATTTCTTCACGACAGGGGGGGCACCAGGTCGCCCAGAAATTCAGCAGGACCACTTTGCCTTTCAGATCAGACAGTTTCAGGGTGCTCCCATTGGCAAGCGATATGACGGAAACGTCCGGAGCAGGACTTTTTTCAGTGGCAGCAGCACCTTTATTTGGAGTGCCCGCCTTGCTGCAGGCGGCCAGTGACAGAAACAGGCATGCTATGAAAAGGAAGAGAATCCGCTGCATGAAACCTCCGGTGATGTACTGATTTGTGCGGCAGAGGAAAAGTAAATAACCTAAGACAGACTTACTTGCTGCGCGTTACTACATACTCAGACAGACTGGACAGAGCCTCACGAACGGGTGACGGTGCGAACTGATCCAGATGGATCTTGCAGCGATCAATGTAAAAGCGCGCGGTCTCGATTGTGTAGGTAATACCGCCGTACTGATTGACCAGTCCGGATACAGCACGGAAGTCATCCAGCGACATTTCATCCTGCTCAACAACGGTTTCGATCAGCGCACGCTCGGAATCGCTGCAGTGTCGGAGCGTATGGATCAGCGGCAGTGTGATCTTACCTTCTTCAAGATCATGGCCGATGCTCTTGCCAAACTCTTCCTCAGTGGCAACATAGTCGAGAATATCGTCCATCAACTGGAACGCGATGCCGAGATCCATCCCGAAATCGGCCAATGCCTGCTGATGACCCTGCGATACCGCGCCGAGAATAGCTCCGGCCTCGCAGGCTGCAGACATCAGAACAGCAGTTTTGGCGCGGACAACATTGATATACCGCTCTTCAGTCAGGTCAAGTTCACCTGTGCAGAGGAGCTGCATTACCTCACCCTCGGCGATTACTGTCGTAGCATCGGAAAGAACTCGCAGAATATCCATGCTGCCGACGTTTACCATGAGCAGAAATGACTTGGAAAAGAGAAAATCACCGACCAGCACGGATGCTTCGTTACCCCACAGGCTATTGGCCGAAGCGATGCCCCGCCGCAACGTAGCACTGTCTACGACATCATCGTGCAACAGTGTGGCCGTGTGAATAAACTCCACGACACTCGCCAGCGGGACGGCCTTGTCTGCAGTATAGCCGCTCAAACGTGCTGCCAGCAGCAGCAGAGCCGGACGAATACGCTTGCCTCCACTGGAGAGGACATACTCACCGACTTTGCGGATCAGAGGGACATCTGACTGCAAATCTTTACGAAACTGTTGTTCGACCAGCTTGAGATCTTCACCGATTATGTTGAGCGCAGCCTGCATTTGATGGCATCCTTTAATAAATTCAACGCATAGTAAAGGAACGGCTTCCGGTTTGTCAAAGCATTTTTGGTCAGGAACCATGGCATTTTGAAGGCCGGTGCGCATAATCTTTCGATTGCCAGACGCGGCGGCACGGTATATGGTAGAAAGAGCTTATCAAGAGATGAGCGTCAAAGGAAAGAATATGCGATTTGATGAACTTCCGATTCCAGAGCAAGTGCTTCGGGGAATTGCCGAGACCGGTTTTACCATCTGTACCCCCATTCAGGAACAGACCCTTCCGATTACACTGACAGGAACAGACATTGCCGGACAGGCACAGACAGGGACCGGCAAAACAGCCGCCTTTCTGATTTCACTTTTCACCCGGCTTCTCGCGGACAAACCTGTCGGCAGACCACGAGCGCTGATTCTGGCGCCGACTCGCGAGCTGGTTGTTCAGATCGAAGCGGATGCCAAACAGCTGGGAGCTCACTGCGGTTTCGTCGTCCAGGCTATTTATGGCGGTGTCGATTACATGAAACAGAAGAACGCCCTGCTGGACGGCGCCGATATTATTGTCGGTACTCCGGGGCGCTTGATCGATTATCTCAAACAGAAGATCTACAGCCTGAAAGACATCGAGGTACTGGTGATTGATGAGGCTGACCGCATGTTCGATCTCGGATTTATTGCCGATCTTCGCTTTATCCTACGCAAACTTCCGCCATTTGAAAAACGCCAGAACATGATGTTTTCTGCAACCCTCAACCCTCGGGTCATGGAGTTGGAGTACGAGTTCATGAATTCACCAACCAAGGTATCGGTTACCCCGGAATCCATGACTGCCGAGCGGGTGGAGCAGCTCCTGTTTCACTGCTCCAGAAAAGAGAAGTTTTCCCTTCTGCTGGGGCTTCTACGCCGCGATGGCATGGCCCGCACCATGATATTTATCAACACCAAACGGGAGGCAGAACATCTACACAACCTGCTGAATGCAAACGGCTTTCCCTGCAAAGTGATTTCAGGAGATGTTGAACAGCGCAAGCGGATGAAAATCCTTGACGACTTCAAAGACGGCACCCTCCCGATCCTGATTGCGACCGATGTCGCATCACGAGGCCTGCACATTGATGGTGTTTCCCATGTTATAAATTATGATTTACCGCAGGATTGCGAGGATTATGTCCATCGTATCGGGCGTACCGCTCGTGCCGGCGCAGAGGGAAAGGCTATTTCTCTGGCTGATGAAGATGGCGCCTTCTTTCTGGAGGCGATTGAAGAGTATATTAAAGCAAAAATTCCCACCGAATGGGCTGACGATGATCTATATGTGCTCGATTATGTTCGGACTGCCAGACCAAAACGGGTTCAGGATCTAAAGCGGGACAAACCGGGTGCCGGCCGGGGAAGTGACAAGAGCAGGCGGCCTGCTGCGAGTCCTCAGAAAAAGCCGGCTTTGGCCGTTGCCAAGCCGGCTGCGACCGTTCCTTCGACTGATGAGAACGCCAAAAAGAAACCACGCCGACGCAAAAGAAATACCAAACCGGCAGTCGATCAGGCCGCTGCCACGGTATCAGAGCAGGGATAAACAAACAGCGCCCTTCCATTTTAAATGATAGGGCGCTGTTTATTTCCAATATAATAAGGGTCAACTTTGAACATCCCGATTCAAACCATACCCGGTCTCTACCCCTTTTATTCTGTTACCACCCTAAAGCAACTAATGTAACGGCAGCTCATGCTTGCTCGACTGCCGTTTCCGGCTCTTCGACGCTTTCAGCTGTTTC
>JBAVTM010000442.1:0-8949 GCA_049696195.1 Desulfuromonadaceae bacterium
CTGTCATGCAATCCCCGCCAGCCTTAAGCTGATCCATGTCAACGGATTCTTCGGAATTCTGTTTCTTGCCGGCGCCATTCATTATACGTCAGCTTGAGGGGGGAGGCGGCGGTATATCGCTCTTATGTACTGCAGATTCCGCATAATTGCCCAATTTCTGGAGCGGAAGAAAGAGGTTTCTCCTCAACAACGCGGTAACTCCGCCGATGGTAAGGATGAGGCTCATCAATGTAAAGATGATCATCTGGATGCGAAGCATCGCAAGCGACCTGTCATGTTCCGCCCGTGACAGTCCGATGTCCAAAGTCCCCAGAACCTTCTGGCCGGGGAGATGAACATGACATGCCGCAGCTGAACAGTCCGGCTCATTATAGATGGGCGCTGTAATTGCCATTACCCCCGTACCATCCGGGTTTCTGAAGGTACGGGCCTGCTGCATGGTTCCAAGGCTGGTGACAGGTATGGTTCCTTTGTGACAGACGATGCACCCTTCTGCGTTCTTATCCACCTGACGGTTTATCTCTCCCGACTTGGCAGAAAAGGTCACACTACCCTTCTTGTTAAATATCCTGACATGATCGACCCCTTTTTGTTCACCCACGTTCCGTATGATTGTTGCAAGCGTTTCACGGTCGGACTTGTGCATCGCATAGCGGGTGGATTTAAGGATGGTGTCGGCAATATTGGTGGCATAGACTATCTCGCTGCGATGCAGATCATCACGGATAACAGAATACAGGATCAGACAACAGACCACCATAAATCCGGTAACGGCAAGACCGACCGGAACCAGGGCTTTCCCCGCGAGTGTTGCAAACATATCATTCCTCCACAGATCCCGATATCATATCAAGTCTCAGGGCATTATGCAGTTGCTGTCCGGAGTTTCCGGATGGAAACTACTTACATTTTATGGCATGCCTCGCATTTTTCTTTTACACTAAAGGCGGTCTTTCCCTCATGGCAGCCACCGCATGATTTCCCTTTTTCCATCTCCTGCATCGTCACCTTCGCCATGCTACGGGTTGTTGTGTACAATGATGTGTGGCAATCGACACATGTGTAAAGAGTTGTGTGAAATTTATGACTGAAAACAACATTGCCGGCACTCTTGTCTTCAAACACCAGTTCCTGCACCGGGTGGCACTTCGAACATTCTTTTACAGAAAAGGCCTTTTTAGAGTTGTGGCATGCGCCGCATGATGCACCCTTTTCCATGGCTGCCATTCCGACACGCCTGTTCTGCCGGTCAGGAGAATACAGCTTGGGGTGACACGCGGAGCATCCGGAGACTCCAAGATGGGTTTTGTGACTGAAGTGTGTGGGTCCGGTTTCTTTAACCTTGTACGTTATTTCCTTAACAGGGTGACAGGTGACGCAGGTTTCAAGGCCAAAAGCTTTCTTGCCATTATGACAGGCACCGCACGACTTCCCTTTTTCCATATCTTTCATGGTGTACCGCTTGTGTGGACCTGCGGCAAAAACAGACGGGTGGCATACGCCGCAATCGGCTGATTTGGCAAGATGCACTTTATGACTGAATTCGGTGGGACCTGTTGCCCTGGTTTTGAATATTATTTCCCTTGTCTGGTGGCAACGGGCACATTCTCCCAGAGAAAAGGCTTTTTTCCCGTCATGGCAGGCGCCGCACGACTTCCCTTTTTCCATATCTTTCATTGAATAATGCTTTTTCTTTTTTAAATCAAAAATCGCATCGTGACATGCCCGGCAATTTTTGGTCATCTCCTTCCTGCTTATATGATCACCATGGCTGAAGACCACCTTCCCTGCATTTCTGGTCGTAAAAACCACATCCCGCACGTTGACCGCAAACGCTGCACCCTGGAATACCAGGAACAGTGCAAGGATTGAAAAGATAAGGCGGAATTTCATGACAAGTCCTCCTGCGCAGATTTCTTGCAGCCCGTTTAAATACTTCTGTATTTTAAGTACATTAAATATCGTTATACATTTTAATTGTGCCGTTAACGCCCATGTCCTGTCTTCAAGGATTCTCTCGATAACGGCACCTGACTGCCGACCGTATGTATCAGAATCTCACTCTTCGACCGTTTCTTCCTCCCACCCGTCCCACATCGGCTTGAAATGTGCCAGCGGGGTATGTCCGAGAGTTGCCAGATAGATATGCACAAAGAGAAAGGCGGTAAAACAGCACGCCAGCAAAAAATGTGTCCCTACCAGCGCTTTAATGCCTCCCAGCAGCAGGAGCAGCTGGCGCAACGGATCAACATACATAAGAAGCGCTCCGCTTACAATGACCAGGGGCAACAGGATGAACATGATTACCAGATACGCAGCCTTCTGCATCGGATTGAACTTGCTGTCTGGTTTGCTATGGTGCGGGTTGGGCATCCCCAAAAAGTAGGTGAGAAAATAGAAGTACGCCTGACGGAAAATACCTGACTTAAGATCTTCCAGTGTCGGCACATACAGCTTTATCAAGCTTTTTGCCACCACCATGTAGTACATCAGCCATAGAATATATGAGATAGAAACAACCACGCCGGCTGTATTATGCAATCGAATGGCGGCTTTATAGGCTCCGAAAATATTAATGTAATCGGGAAACCGTATCTGGAGTCCGGTGACACATAAGGTCACTATTCCAAAGGCATTCAGCCAGTGCCAGACTCTGACAGGCATGGGAGTCATGTAAACCATCTCTTTATGCTTCATGATCATTCTCCTTTCTGTTTTTCCTGGTCAGGAATCGAAAAAAACCATGACCCACCGGGAAAGACAATCCTGCCGCAACGATCAAACCGCCGATAACATTGAGGGAAGTGCTTCTGGTAGTGCCGAGCATGTAAAAATCCGGGGTGCCGTAAAGAATGTCAAGGATAGCCCCTTTTTCTACGGCAAGCCTGGTATATCCGCCATTTTTTTCCGGAAAAGCGATAAAGCTTTTCTGCATGGCCTTCGGTCCGGAAGCGTGGCAAAAAGAGCAGTCCCAACGGTTATTCAGGATCTGATAACTGTGGGTAACTACCTCCGGCGTCATCATGCCCCATAAACGCATATTCTGCCCGCGAAGCTGGTGATTAAACCGCCTCAGCTCCTGTAGCGAAATGAGATTATCGCCATTCAGGTCGATAAGTCTGCCGATATCCTCCCCTTTTATCAGTTTGGCAAGCTCTTCATAGGAAGCTGTTTTGAAGACATCCCGAGAGTCGGGCAGGCGGCTTTCAATGGACATTGTAATCACATAATCCTTGGAGCCGGTATGGCAGGTGATGCAAAGCAGCGAATCGATATGCAGATCCGCCTGAGGCAGCCATTTGGAATGGGTTTGAATGGTTTTCCTGGTGTCATGGCACTTGGCGCACTTACTGTTGATGTCTTCACTGGACATAAACATCGGCAGCTTTACTTCATGCGGATTATGACAGTCATTGCATCCGGCCTTTGATCCATGGAGGCTTTTTGAATATTCTTCATTGACCGGTCCGTGGCAATCTCCGCACGTTGCCCTGGAAGGGGCGAAGCCGTCACCGGGGTGGCCTGGCGAGACGCGCTCATGGCACGACGGGCATCCAACAATGGAATGCGTGGTAGCCGCAAACTTGACCGGGTCAATAAACACCTTCATACCGGGCGGACTTTTGATTTCTCTCCGGCCATGGCAGTTTAAACATTTTTCATTTTCAGGAATAGCCGCCGAAACAATTGCAGTCGAAAACATGAAAACAGTTAGAAACATCCATATGGTTCTGTTATTCGCATGCATGGCTTCAACTCCCTCTCTCCGGTTACGGATTTTTGTAAGCAATGCAACCGCAAGTCTTAAACGTTTCTATTCTTGTAGCACGTAATTGCAAACTTGCAACCCCGTATAATAAATGCTTCCTCATAAAATTGCGCCTTGCTCATGAACTTTGCTACGTGCATTTCCGCAGGCACCTGTTTGACTTGTGTTGAATATATGGTAGCTTTCATTAGGACATCAACTCAAAGGAGATATCATGGAAAACAGCAGACTTCTTATTGTTGATGATGAGGCGGTGATCAGGGATGGCTTGAAACGCATTCTCGTTAGAGAATCCTTTGCCGTTGAAACCTGCTCCAGCGGTTATAGCGCCATTGAAATCATGCAACAGCGTGAGTTCGACCTCATCATAACCGATCTGAAAATGCCTGGAATGAGTGGAATCGAGGTACTAAAGAGTGTCCGGACACTTCAGCCTGACATCCCGGTAATTATGATTACCGGGTATGCCTCGATTGATACGGCCGTGGAGGCCATGAAGAACGGGGCATCTGATTACCTGTCAAAACCGTTCGCACCCGATTTGCTGCTGGAAAAGGTGCAGAGCGCCCTCCAGCAGCGCAGAATGCCTCTGGATGATCTCTGCCTCAAAGAAGAGGTCAGACTGAATCATGGTTTTCACCAGTTTATCGGTGAGAGCAAGGAGATGCAGAAAGTCTATCATCGGATCACGCATGTTGCCGCCACCAACAGCACGGTGCTTATCACCGGCGAAAGCGGTACCGGCAAGGAACTGGCTGCTCGTGCAATCCACGAGAACAGCCCCAGAAAGGATAAACCGTTTGTAGCGGTGGATTGCTCTTCCCTGGCAGAAACATTGCTTGAGAGCGAATTATTCGGGCATGTCAAGGGCTCTTTTACCGGCGCTGTCCAGACAAAGACCGGGCTGTTCAAGATTGCCGACGGCGGCACTCTTTTTCTTGATGAAGTTTCAAACATCAGCCTCTCTACACAGGCAAAACTCCTGCGGGCCTTGCAGGAACGCAAGATCACTCCCATTGGCGGCACACAACTGGTGTCGATAGATATCCATCTTGTCGCGGCAACAAATAAAAATCTCAGGGCCATGGCACTTGAAGGAACGTTCCGGGAAGACCTGTTTTTCCGGCTGAATATTATTCCTATCGAACTCCCGCCACTTCGCGACCGCACGCAGGACATCCCGATCCTGATACGTCATTTTCTAAAAAAATACACCCTATTGATCGGCAAGGAAATCAGGGGGATCGCGCCTGATGTCATGTCCTTTCTCGAAAATCATTCCTACCCGGGCAATGTCAGAGAGCTGGAAAACATGGTTGAACGGGCAGTGGTGCTGGCGGAGGGGGATATTATCCGTAATGAGGATCTTGAATTATGGGACAGCAATGATACTGTGCCAAACAGGTTGATTGAACATATTCCATTGAACGCAGAGGAACTCAAGGAGATGAAGCGCCATATCCGTGACCATGCCATGGAAGCGCTGGAGGGTGTATTTGTACGTAATGCCCTTGATCGTAACGGGTGGAATGTGACCAGAGCGGCAGAGGAAACCGGCATCCTCAGGCCGAATTTCCAGAGCATGATGAAAAAGCTGGGGATATCGGTAAGAGGGGAGCATTGACCGTTCCGTCTTACGTCAGACGGAGACCGGAAGCATGACAACAAATGTTGCCCCCATACCTTCCGTGCTGCTTACCTCGATCCTTCCGCCATGGTTTTCAATAATCCCGTACGAGATTGACAGCCCGAGTCCGGTTCCTTCAGATTTGGTTGTAAAGAATGGATCGAAGATCCTGGCAAGGTTCTCTTCGGAAATGCCATTGCCGCTGTCTTTTAGTCCGGCGGAGACATACTTCCCGTTTGCTGACCGATATGTCGATATATCCAGATCCCCCCCATCAGGCATGGCATGACCTGCATTGATAATCAGATTCATGAACACCTGACGGATCTGATTGGGGTCAACCGAGATCTGCGGCAGATCACCGCTGTAATTTTTCCTGATGACGATATTCTTGAAAGCCGGCTGCTGGTTAAAAAGGGTGACAACTTCATCAAGGATTGCCTCAAGGGCTATAACTTCTTTTGCCGGCAAGGATTCACGGCTGAATTCAAGGAGATTTTTCACGATACCGGCGCATCTTTGAGTCTCTGCTACGACTCTCTCTACATCGGGCAATAACGCCGGATCAAGCCTGCTGTCGCCGTTCAGGATTGAGGTATAGAGAAGGATGCCGGTTAACGGATTGTTGATTTCATGTGCCACTCCGGCCGCGAGAGTGCCAAGCGAGACAAGCTTTTCCGAACGGCGCAACTGCTCTTCCATCCTCATGATTTCCCGGCTTCGCTCTTCCACCTTGTTTTCAAGACTGTCGGCCCATCCCTTCAAGTCACTGTCGGCCTTGCCGAGGCTTTCGGTCATACGGTTGACCGCTTCCGACAGCTCCCCAAGCTCATCCCTGCTAGAGACGGGAACCCTTGATTCAAAATGTCCCAATGCAACCAGATCGCTGTGCCGGACAAGCCTCTGCACCGGAATATCAACAAGATAATGTGTCAGGATGGTTACCAGCATACCGATCATTAAAAGGAGCAGGCATGTCAACATGACAAATTCCAGGCGATATTCATGAGACTTCTGCCTGAGCATTTCCAGTGATATTGAAATATCAAGAAGCCCCAGCACGGTGTCGTTTTTGTCATGAAAATGGCAGGATGCGGCAAAACAGGCCGGTTGATTATAAATTGCCTTCGTGAAGCCAAGCACTTCCTGCCCCGATCTGGCAACAATAATCCGGCTGCGGTTTATTGAAGATGTCGGCACACCTGGACCCGCAGCATTGTGGCACGTAATACATTCGTCAGCATGCTTGCCGATGACGGCCCCGATTTCATCCTTTATGTTTGAAAAGACCACCTTCCCCTGTGGATCAATCAACCGTATGTGTTCAATATTCTTACTTTCGGCAATTCTCCCGATCATGTGATACAGGCTGGTTTTATCATTCTTCATCATCGCGTCATAGGCGCTCTGGTTGATTACATCAGCAACCTCCTCCGCATTTGAAACAGCGTAATCTATCATTACCTTTCTGAAGTTTTTAAGGTTGATATTATCCAGTATCCCCATAAAAACGAGCAGGATCAGCGATGTGGCAAAGGTAAGTTTTGCAATGAGGGAAATGTGCATTTTCATGCATTAGGTTCCTTGTGGCCCATCGGAGACAATGGCTGTTTACAAAACATATACACCTGATTCCGGCGATACTATCGGGAGCCCCCGCTTAGCGGCGGGTTTTTCCGGATTGAGGAGAACTGGTTACGTATAACTTTTCTATACTTCCCCACGGGTTCAGAAAACAGGAAAAGGGCATCATCTGCACCTGCGACACGTAACAACCCGATATTACTTCCTTTAGATAGTATCGGTGCCGCAGAAAGCCTTTTGGCATGGTCGATGCTAATTGTAAAGCAACCAACAACTCACCTGAAAGGAGAAAGCCATGAAAACGTTAGCCACCGTAATAGGAACAATAGCCCCGGCAACGGTATTTGCAGCGGCGAATGCCCCCGCAGGAAACGACGGAATCTTTGTCTGGATTTTCCTCGGCTTCTTCGCAATGGTAATAGTCGGACAGTTAATCCCGGCCGTGATGCTGATCATCGGACTGGTCAAGGGAGTCAGAGCCAAGGCCGAAGCAAAAGTTGAAGCAGAGTAGTCACCGGTCTCCTGCGGTGCGGTCCGCAAGATAGGCCCGCACCCGGGGCAAAGATAATTGAAAGGTCATGTCATGTGGCAGCCGAACGAAAGCTTTTTTATAAAATTTCATATTGCAGGCTCGGTTGCCACGATTGTCTGCGGTGTGAGTATTGTGTTTATCTGCCTTGTCCCCTCATTCTTTCCCGATATCTACAGATTACTGGTTGATGACCGCATCGGTATTGTTATACCATATCTTCTGTTTATAGCTCTCGGTGAGTCTGTTTTTTCGATCTGGTTTTTCCTTTTCAGAAAAAGAGAATAACTCGGTTGCACCCATCAATGAAACCGCTGGAGGAAATGAGTGGATAACAGTCCGGTCGCCCCGGTGGCGTATATGAGTGTCCTGAAAAAGACACGAAGACGCCGCAAATATTTTTTCACCACAGTGTGTATGTATATTCCCGCACTGTTGATTACCTATCAAATTTCTCCCACCAACCGGGCCATGGGGACTCTGTTTTGCATCTGGGTGACTATTTTGATACTGGTCACTTTTCTGGCCGCGCTCAGCAGATGTCCACGATGCGGCAACTATTTCCACCTGCACGGAATGACCCTTCTGTTCCTGCGCAAATGCCTCCACTGTCAACTCCATATAAACAGCGACAAAATCACGTAACCGAATGGCAGTACGCTGCTTTTTCTCCGCTTTCCAGAATGGCCGCAGCAATGCCGCACGGCTTTTATGCACTCCTGTATTTTTCCTGATACGGGGATCGTGTCGAAATGGACGGATTATTCTATCCGAGGGGTTCCACGGCAGTGCGGGGGACGGGACAGGTGCCATCAAGAGTGACGCGTGCCGCGAGCAAACCGGGTCAGAATACGGTCAAGAGACGAAGCGAAGCGCTGTCTGTCTACCAGGCTGAACTGTGATGGACCTCCCCGGGCGAACCCATCGGCACGCAGCTCCATCATCAAATCACGCATGGAAAGCCGCTCGCCGACATTTTCCTCCGTATAGAGCTCGCCCCTCGGGTCGAGGGCTATTCCTCCATTGGCAACGACCCTGGCCGCAAGGGGAATGTCGGCGGTGATCACCAGATCTTCAGCAACGGCATGTTCGGCGATATAATCATCTGCCACATCGAAGCCGTCGGCAACGACAATGGATTCGACCAGCCTGCTGTTGTGTTTCGTCAGGCTCTTGTTTGCCACAAGCAGAACCGGCAGATCAAGCCGCTCGGAGGCTCGGAAAACGATATCCTTGATCACCCGTGGGCAGGCATCGGCGTCAATCCAGATTTTCAAAGCGTATGCTCCGGTGTTTCATCAGATTTCATAGACAGCAGAACGAATCATATAGTACCACTAAATTAGTTCATGAGCCACCCCAGGCTCTGGACAAAAACACTCACCCTGAATCAGCAAAAGGAGAGGGCCGCGCAACATCCAATTGCGCGGCCCTCTCCCC
>JBAVTM010000443.1:0-1942 GCA_049696195.1 Desulfuromonadaceae bacterium
GTCGACATCCTGACGTACCCGCACCCTCTCGATTCGCCGGAACCGGGTTCGCTTACCAGGTGGACGGACTCAACAGTGCCGACCACGGAGAACAGCTTCCTCACCTCATCTTCCGTGACCGTACCGGAGAGGTGCCCCACATAAATCTCTATGCCCATGTATGATTTCCTTTTCATTCAGTACATTCACAATTATCGGGGATCGTCCATTATCCCCCCCTCACACCATCCGCTTCAGCTCATCCAGCAGATTGAGCGCCTCCAGCGGGGTCAGGGTGGCGATGTTGAGTTTTTTGAGGCGCTGGCGCAGCTGATCCTCGCTGGTTTCGAACAGCGAGAATTGCGGCGACGGCTCACGGGACGGTTTCCTGCTGCTCTTGGCGAGGCGCGGCGCCCCCTCTTCGAATTCACCGTTCTCCAGGTTATGCAGAATCTCCTTGGCGCGCTCGATCACATCGGACGGCATCCCCGCCAGGCGGGCAACCTGGATGCCGTAAGAGTGGGAGGCGCCGCCGGGGATGATGGTGCGCAGAAAAATGATCTGATCGTTCCACTCCCGCACCGCTACGGTGAAGTTCTGAATTCGCTCGCGGGTAGTCGCCAGTTCGGTCAGCTCGTGGTAGTGGGTGGCGAAGAGGGTGCGACTGCGGCAGGCCGGAGTGTCGTGGATATATTCCGCCACAGCCCAGGCGATGGAAACACCGTCAAAGGTCGAGGTGCCGCGGCCGATCTCGTCCATGATAATCAGGCTCCGCGGGGTGGCGTTACGAAGAATCCCGGCCGCTTCCATCATTTCCAGCATGAAGGTGGACTGCCCCCGGGCCAGGTTGTCGCCCGCCCCGACGCGGGTGAAGATGCGGTCGGCGATGCCGATGCGGGCTTCGGCGGCCGGAACGAAGCTGCCGGCCTGGGCCATCAGGGTGATCAGCGCCACCTGGCGCATATAGGTCGATTTACCGGCCATGTTGGGGCCGGTAATCATCAGCAGCTGGTTGCTGTCGGCATCCAGCAGGGTGTCGTTCGGAACGAAGCGCTCACCCAGTTTCATCGATTCGATTACCGGGTGGCGCCCATCGCGAATGTCTATGACGTCCGAATCGTCCACCAGCGGCTTGCAGTAGCCGCGCTCTCCGGCTATGGTCGCCAGCGAGAGGAGGACATCCAGGACAGCCAGGCCGTCGGCGGTTCGGGAGATCCGTTCTCCCTGAGCTGCTACCAGTTCACGAATTTCCTGAAACAGGGTGAATTCCAGGGAGCAGATACGCTCTTCTGCCCCCAGCACCTCCTCTTCGTAGTTTTTCAACTCATCGGTGACATAGCGTTCGGCGTTGGCGAGGGTCTGCCGACGGACGTAATCAGCCGGTACAGCCGCCAGGTTGCTTTTGGTGATTTCGATCGAATAACCGAACACCCGGTTATAGCGGATCTTGAGGGTCGATATGCCGGTGCGGGCCCGCTCCTGGGCCTCCATCCTGGCGATAAACCCCTTCCCTTCGCTGCTGATGGCGCGCAGTTCGTCCAGCTCGGTATTGTAACCGGGGGCGATGATCCCCCCCTCACGGAGCGAGAAAGGAGGACTTTCGATGATGCCGCGCGACACCAGGGCGCAGATGTCGTCCAGAGGATCAACCGCGACCGTGAGCGACCGAAGCAGCGGAGCCTGCACCGCCGCCAGGCGATCGAGCAGGTGCGGCAGGTGGACCAGCGAATCATGCAGTGCCCGCAGGTCGCGTCCGGAGGCCGAGGCCATGCCGATGCGGCCGTTGAGCCGCTCCAGATCGGCGACGTTTTTGAGGCGCGCAGCCAACTCTTCCTGCAGAGCGGGCGACTCCAACAGCTCTTCTACCGCATCAAGCCGCTGCCTGATCGGCTCCAGCTCGATCAGCGGGTAGCTGAGCCACTGTTTCAGACGGCGGGCGCCCATGGCGGTGCCGGTGCGGTCC
>JBAVTM010000444.1:0-5696 GCA_049696195.1 Desulfuromonadaceae bacterium
CCGGTTATGAGCCGGTGGCTCTAGCCAACTGAGCTATAGGCCCGTAGGGGAGTTGTATAATAGGGGAGACGTTGACCACTGTCAAGTGGTTTTATAACAGTTTTCAGCAGTTATGCCCGGGAGAGAAAGCGGCCGTCCCTGGTATCGACTTTCACTTTCTCGCCAGCTTCAAGGTACGGGGGAACGCGTATCTTCAGCCCGGTTTCAAGAATCGCTTCCTTGGTTTCGGCTGTCGCGGTAGCATTTTTCATGACCGGTGGCGTCTCCGACACCGTCAATTCAACAGTCATCGGCAGGTCAACATTGACCATGCGTCCCTCAAACAGGCCCAGTATAACTTCCGTGCCATCGAGCAGATAGAGTGAGAGCGGCTCGAATTCATCTGCCGGCATCTCGAACTGCTCATAGTTCTCAAGATCCATAAAAACCCCGTTGCCGCCATCGGCGTACAGGAACTGTCCCTTGTGGCGTTCGAAATCGGCCTCATCCACCTTGTCGCCGGAACGGAACGTTTTCTCCAATACCTGGCCGGTGATCAGGTTGCGGTATTTGGTCTTTACCATTGTGTTGGCGCCACGCGCGGTGGGCGAGCTGACGTTGATATCGGTGATCAGACAGGGTGCTCCATCCAGCTGGATGACGAGCCCTTTTTTAAAGTCGGACGTTGAAAACATAAAACAGATTCTCCTTGAAATGTGTATGTTGATTGCAGAAGGTTATTTCTTGCGATAGTCCGCCGTCGGCCAGAACGGGATGCCGCCCCGGGGTGTGAATTCGCCCCGCACCGTCAGCCAGGCCGGGTCGAGTAGTTTCACAAGATCATTGCAGATGCGGTTGACGCAGGACTCATGGAACTCGCCATGCATCCGGAACGAACCGAGGTAGAGCTTGAGGCTTTTGCTTTCTACGCAGAGACCGTCAGGCTGGTAGTCAATCACGATTTTGGCAAAGTCGGGTTGACCGGTCAGCGGACAGAGACTGGTGAATTCGGGGCATTCGATATGCAAGGTTCCAACCGCCCCCGCCGGGTTCAGCTCCGTTCGGGCAAAAGGACTCGGAAACGCTTCCAGTAACCCGGCATCAGGCTTGTCATAGTTATAGGTGGTAGCACCGGAGCCGAGGGATTTCAGTTGATCGTGCAATTCCATTCAGTCACTTCCTAAGTGATATTAGACGGTTGCGATTCCACACCGATTTAGGTAGGCAAACGGCTGTAGCATAACAACGAAAATAGCTGCGGGCAATCATTTTCACGCGGCCACCGGCAGCACACTTCCCGCCTCGGGCATCAGATAGCAACGCCACTTTTCAGGCAGGATCCCGACGGCAAGAGCCATGGCTTCATCGAGCGTCCTCGCCGAAATCATCCCCATCCCCTCTACCTGTTTCGCCGGAAACTGAGATACCAGAATAATCCGGAAGCGGAGTGCTTTCTGCAACAGTGAGTAGGCGGTCTGGCCGTTGATCTCATACTCAGCCCGAAGCGACGTCTCAAACTCTTCCAACAGCTTGTGGCGAAACCAGTTGAAGAAGGTCCCGTTTCCGAAGCCGTCGCGGCACTCCGCCAGCAGGATCATTACCCCCCCGTCCTTGAGCGACTGTGCGGCATATTCCATCGACTTGTGTGCCTGAATAAGGTTGATGTCCTTGGGAAAACCGCCACAGGAGGCGACCACCAGATCACCCTTTTCGGCGAGCGGATAGGCAAATTTTTCTCGATAAAACCGGCATCCGGCCTCGTGCGCTTCACGCCAATGGCCGGCAAAAGCCGCTATGATGCGTTTGTCGGCGGTCAGCACCGTGTTGAGGATAAAAGCCGGCTTTGCCAGAGCACACCCTTCGACCATCGCACGATGAACCGGGTTCCCCTCCAGGTTTCCGGTGACCGCCAGCGGGTTCTTGCCGTTCCCTTCTCCCGGATTCAGCACGGCAAAGTGGCTGGCCATGCAGGCCTTCCGGCTGGCGATGCCCGGCAGGACGCTCTTACGTCCGCCTCCAAAGCCGGCGAAGTAATGAAAACCTATTGTACCGGTCAGTATCAGATGATCAGCTTCTACCGCCCTGCGGTTGATGCTGACCCTGATACCGTTTGAGGTCGTACCGATAAATGACAGCTCATCATGATCGTCGCATTCGTGATCGGTAACACGTATCCGTCCATAGAGCGGCCCAAGAATCCTGCGATGTTCATGATCGGTCTGCTTGCGATGGATGCCGAGGGCGATCAGGATTTCGATGTCACCATCGGCAACCCCCTGGAGATTAAGCCGCTTCACCAGCAGCGGGAGGTATATTTCACTGCCGGTGTATCGGGTGATGTCCGAGGTGATGATTACCACTTTTTCTCCAGCATTGAAGGAGGAGATAACGTGGTGGCAGGCATCCAGAGCGGCTTCTATTATATCTGCGGGGGATTCATCGACGACAAAAAGCGAAGGAGCGATCACTCCCGCCAGGCGTTCCGGCGGGAGGTCGAGAGTACATGTAGTTGAGCCGTATTTCAGTTCCATATGGAACTATATCCAGGCGTCTCCGCCGTCATACTCATAATCGGCACCCCTGGTTTTGGGACCAACCCTGAATTTTGCCTCGCGGGCAACCCGCTTCACCCGATCAGCGGCTGATTCTCCCAAAGCGGAAAGCTTTCCGCGTGTTTCACTGCCCGGCGCCGGAGCCAGCAGCAGGGCGGCGGCAACACCGATTACGGCACCGGAAACAAAAGCGATCACAGCGGCAGCGGCACTATCATTGTTGGTTGACATGGCAGACTCCTTTATGCGGTATCTCGATAAAAACGTAAAGTGGCATTATTTCTAGCACAACAGCCCGTCCTAATAAAAGTAAAATTTACAGCACCCGCGCCAGATGCCGCCGAATCATATCCTCAAAATCGGCATCGCGGCTGCCGCTGTAGACCAGTGACGAACCGATTTCGGCCGCCAGGATCGCACAGAGATATTTTTGCGGAAGCTTCCTGATCCGCTGCCGGTACGCGGCCGAATCCCGCAGCATGCGTGGCAGGTGTTTCAAAATCGCTTGACGGAAGGGGGGTTGCAGGCAGAGCCCCGGGCGAGTCGAAAAAAACTCGAACAGCCTAGTGTAGAGACTGTTGATGTTCTGACTGATAATTTCGGAAATTTCACTGTAGAGCAGCCCTCCCCCCGATTCCACTCTCCGCTGCAGGATCAGCCGCGCCTCATCCGCGGCCCGTTTCTCCAGGATAGCCAGTACATCACCGACATAGCGCTCCTTCTGTTCCAGAAACTCGCGTTCTGTCAGCAGCAGGTTGGCAATGATCTCGTAGGAGGACGAAATAACGCCACACTTGTTGGCCGAGGCGTCACGCATCAACGCCACGCCGCTCTGTTGCAGCTGAATCCGCGCCTCCGGGGTGATGTAGGAGTTGGCACCTTCTATGATCACTCCCGATGTCGGCACACCGTTTTCATCCAGAAACGACCGCCAGTTCTGGCCGTCAATCGTCTCGGGCCGACCACCGGCCGGAATGAAAAGATCGGCTTTGACCGTAAACACCAGGCTGTTGTAGAGGCGATTGAAATCATCTATATCCAGCCACTCCTCAATCAGCCCATCAGCGGTGCGGGTAACCTTGCAATGCGATTCCTTCAGGCCTTCCACGCGCCGCCCGGTCCGGTAGACGATAAAGCCATCTGCTCCCAGAAACTCAGGACAAAAGGCATCCAGATCGTATTTCAGTATGATACGACGTAATTCGTCGTGACTGATACCGTTGGGATCATACAGCGCCGCCGTGCCGTCCAGAATCAGGCGGACCTGTACGCCGGGACAGCGGTCCAGCATGATGCGCAGGGAATTGCCGGCGACATCACCGTTTGGACCGCCGGTCATCTTCAGCGAAAACCGTTCGCGGCGCATGTCGATCCCGGCCACTTCGGCCATGGTTATTTCCGCGAACGTCACCACACCCGTTGAGGTAACCCCGTACTCCTTGTGGTTGATGCCGAAGCGCTTGCTGGACATGATACCGACGCCGAGGATATAGCCGCGTTTTTTTGACAGGGCGGCGATCGCCTCGATCATGCCGTCGTGCATGTTCTCGTCAGGGCCGATCTCGATCGGCTCGTCGTCACCGTAGTAGTCAACGACACGCCGGTCCCTGGCTTTCCCGTTTTCGGTGATGAAAATATCCAGAAAAGCGTTGGCGATGCCGTATTGAAGTTTATAGAGCCGGAAGCTTTCAGCTTCACTCCCGACCTGTTCAAGATCGGAGGCATCGAGAACGACCGCCAGCTTGGAGCCCCCCTCATAGATATCCTTGTTCTTCAACTGCTGGGTATTGGCGAGGACGTATACTTCGCGGAAGATGGTATTGGCCGAGGTGATGTAATCGTCGGCACTGCGGGCGATGACGGTGCGCCAGCCGCCACGGGCGATATCGGAGAAACCGACATGATATCCGGCACCGAAACGGCTGAAGAAAAAGGTAACACGAAAGGGGAGTGTTTCCGGGAGGTCTGCGGTGAATTCCCGACCGAGCAGCCGCAGATAGCCAGGATTGAGCCGGAAAGCCAACGCCTGTTTTTCATCCACAAAAAAGTTGGTCTTGAGGGTGTGCGTTACGAGCAGCAGGCAACAGCGGTAGACAGCCCGCCGGATATCGTCCAGCCAGCGATGGCCGGTGTTGTACCCTTCCACCGCATCCTGAACTTCAGCCAGAGCAGCAGTGTAAAGTTTCTCCCGCTGGTCCAGATCAGGATCGAAGCGCAACCGGAACAAACCGATCAGGAACTGTGCCATTTCAGGGTGGTCGTAAAACGCGCTCTGGACATCATCGAGACCGAAACGCTCCGGCTGGCCGTGGGCCAGGCTGGTGTGACAGAAGGCGATGAACGCGTTGACCAGGGCAGCATCCTCACCGGAGAGGAGTCCTTCAACAACATAGTCGCGATAGGCCGGTGATGACGTGGCCAGGATCTGCGTCGTACAGAGCTCCCGTTTCAGACGCGCTGCCAACGGGCTTTCGGGTGGGATATCCTCCCCCTGACGGGTGCTGACGAAAAATGATCCGAGGAAGTAGGGATGGACGCCATTCGAGATCGTCTGGCAGTAGGCCCTGCGGATGCCGACACCCAGTCGGTTAAAGACTTCCAGCAACTGCAGCAGAAACTCTTCCTGCGGAGGGTTGCCGACGGCGAACAGCACCCGGGTTTCGCTGCGCCCTTCACGTTCAACCCGGGCGATATCCAGAAACAGTCCCCCCGAAGCGTTAGCGCTATCGAACAGCCAGGCCAGATAGGCGATCCGCGCGGGAGGGGACATCCGGATGTAGTTCTGGTTGTTCAGCCAGAAGATTTTCAGCAGCCGGTCGAGTTTTTTCAGGTCAAATGCGGGGAATGAAGAGCGCAGCTCCGCCCGCACCTTTCGGGTCAGCGCCGCCGGGATATCAACCTCCCGCGCGAGATCTATTTCATGATTCTGGCGGCGATCGAACTCAAAACGCTGAATTTCTAGCTCACTATCAAGACCCGGCATATCGGCATTGGAGTGGGAAAACATGGCATAGGAAATTTCTCGCTCCCCAACCCGGCGCAACGCCGCATAGAGCGAACCGGCGCGATTGACACAGGCGATCACCAGCCGCTTTTCCTGATCGGTCAGGATCAAGTGCCTGTTCTGCTGCAAGCGTCCCATCTCCCTGGCCAGCAGCGTCAGGG
>JBAVTM010000445.1:0-6875 GCA_049696195.1 Desulfuromonadaceae bacterium
CCAATCGAGTAAAGCTCACTTAAGTTCGTCACGCGTGTTGTGGGATAAACGGGGGAGCTTCCCAGTGATATGGTGGAGCCGATCTTGGCTCCGTTTATGTCCCTGAGTACGATATCAAATGAAACGAATCTCTGCAATTCGAGTTCGGCACTGACTCCCAGGTCCTTGAAAGTAAACGTTTTACATGTTGCCCCCCCTTCCGCTTTGATCACGGCAGTATAGGGTTGGGTGGTACTGCCGGAATTAGGGTTAATAGCCGTATATGGTCCGGTGTTGACACTTGGCCATTCAATAAACAGCTTGTTGCCAACTTTAAACTTGTCACCCAACGTGGCCCAGCCGGTCCCGGCGCTGTCGTTAGCGCCGAGGCCGCCGAAATCGTAGGTACCGTCTGCGGTGCCGGTTGTGCCGGCAAAGGCATGAGCGTGAAAAATGACTGTAACCATCGTCATGGCAAGAACTATACAGATCAACCTTCTAAGCATCTTCAAATCTCCCATATCGTTACCGGAAAGCTTTCTCATGCCGACTCCATTCGCCCCTACTTGAATGCATATCGTGCTCCCAGCAGAATATTGTGACTGCCGTAATCCGCCTTGACACCGGCAAATGTAAATGGTGCTGCCCACATGTATCTGTATGTTGCATCCAACGTAATTTTTTTCGTCAATTCATACCCGACTCCCAAACCACCCTGGTAGGCTAATTGAGTGTCGTTTGCTGATTCAACAAGTGTTATTCCCTGATAAGAAATTGTACTAATGGTCGCCATGGCAACGCCGGCACCAGCAGTTATAAATATATTTACCGGCACATCATTCATCAGCAAATCAGTATTATCCAGATAGCCATTGATCATGAGATTTTTCACCGTCATCGTACCGCTTACGTCTGCACTCTGCCCCTTTGAATTCTTTATTCTTGACAGACCGTTACTTCTATATCCCATTTCAGCCTCTATTCTGATTTGTTCTATATTCCAGCCAGGATTCGTATTGAAGGCGACTCCAGCTGTCAACCCTGCCATATAACCACGGTTGAAATCAGTATACAGCGACCCGCTGTAGTCTGATAATTTACGTACAGAAGTCAGTGCAGTCCCGAGCGTTACGCCTGCATATGGATATATATCGCTTTCAGTTGCCAATACCGGTGGTGTCATCGATAACAGCAAGCAGCACGTAAGGAATAGTTTTGACATGAAAAAGCTCCACTGACATATGTAGTAGTAAGAAGCTGCTGTTATCACAACAAAAACAGCATCTTGATTGACGCGCAGTTTACATTAGTAACACAGGTTACCTCAGAACATTAAAAAAAAGTTCCTCCGGTTAAAAACAAAAACACCGCCACCGACTTTTCGTATTTGTTGGTGTTTATCTAAAAAAAGGGCAACCGCAAGGGTTGCCCGTACATTCGAAAAAAGAAAAGGAAGTATCAGCGCTGAGAAGCTTCCAGCGCCTGCTCGATATCCGCAATGATTTCATCCACACCTTCGATCCCGATCGAAAGCCGGATAAAATCGGCCGTAACGCCGGAAGCGACCTGCTCTTCAGGACTCAGTTGCTGATGAGTAGTCGAGGCGGGATGAATAACCAGCGATTTGGCATCGCCAATATTGGCCAGGTGCGACAGCAGTTTGACATTATCGATAAATTTCTTGCCGGCTTCCATGCCCCCTTTGATACCGAATCCGATGATGGCACCCTCCCCCTTCGGGAGATATTTGAGCGCCCGGGCATGATCCTTGTGACTGGACAGCCCCGGATAGTTAACCCAGACAACGGCCGGGTGCGCTTCCAGCCAGCGGGCGACAGCGCGGGCATTTTCAACGTGTCGCGCCATCCGGACGTGCAGCGTCTCCAACCCCTGAATAAACTGGAGAGAGTTATACGGAGAGATGCAAGCGCCCATATCGCGGAGCAGCGACACCCGCATCCTGATGATATACGAGATATTTCCCAGGGCTTCCCAGTACTTAAGACCGTGATAGGATGGGTCAGGCTCGGTGAATTCCGGAAACTTACCGTTATCCCAGGGGAATTTTCCGCCATCAACAACCGCCCCACCAATGCTGGTGCCATGTCCCCCAATGAACTTGGTCAACGAATACACGACAATGTCGGCGCCATGCTGGAGCGGCTTGAAGAGATAGGGGGTGGTAACAGTATTATCAACGACAAACGGCAGGCCGGCCTGATGGGCCACCGCCGCAATCGCCTCAAAATCATCGACATTATTCTTGGGATTGCCAACGGACTCACTGTAAACCATCCTGGTATTTCCATCGATCGCCTTCCGAACATTTTCGGGATCGGACGTATCGACAAACTTCACCGTAATGCCAAGCCTGGGCAGCGTATAATGGAACAGGTTATAGGTACCGCCGTAGAGGTAATTGGTTGACACGATGTTGTCGCCCGCCTTGGCGACATTCAGCACCGCATAGGTGATGGCGGCCTGACCCGAGGCAACTGCCAGTGCAGCGACACCACCGTCCAGCGCGGCGAGACGTTTTTCAAGGACATCAGTCGTCGGATTCATGAGTCTTGTATAAATATTGCCGAATTCCTTGAGGCCAAAAAGATTGGCAGCATGTTCTGAACTCTTGAAAACATAGGAAGCAGTCTGGTAGAGCGGTACCGCCCGCGAGAGGGTAGTTGGATCCGGCGTCTGGCCCGCATGAAGCGTAAGTGTCTCAAACGATTGAATTTTATCTGACATAAATCCCCCCAGGTAGCAATGATTATACTTACTTGCGGACAATACTGTTTACACGCAAAGGAGTCAAGTTCATTTCGTTCGTCTTTCACCGCGCAACACGGCTCCACACCTTCAGGCAACCGGAAAGCACTCTGCCATTGACTAACACCCTAAACGATGATAGCCAAGGAACATGAAGAGCTCCTTTCGCTGGCTGCCACAACTGCTCCCGATTTTCTACTGGCTGCCCCGCTACCAGATCGGCTGGCTATTGCCCGACCTGATTGCCGGGGTAACACTCGCGGCGTATGCCGTGCCGGTTGCAATGGCATATTCGACACTTGCCGGGCTGGCTCCGCAAGCGGGACTCTACTGTTATATATTCAGCGGCATCGCCTACGCGCTTTTTGCTTCGTCCCGCCATCTCTCAGTCGGCCCTACGGCGGCCATTTCAGTCATGGTAGCCAGCGTTGTCGGCACGATGGCCGGCGGAGATCCCGCTACCTATGCAGCTATTGCCGCCATGACCGCCGGCATGGTCAGCGGGCTCTGCATTCTGGCCTGGGTCATGAGGCTCAGCTCTTTTGTAAATTTCATCTCCGAATCAATCCTGCTCGGTTTCAAGGCGGGCGCGGCTCTCAGCATCGTCTCCCTGCAGCTCCCCAAGCTGTTCGGCGTGACCGGCGGCGGAAATAATTTTTTCGAACGGCTGCTGGTGACCGTTCAGCAACTGAACAGCTCACAGGGCACCGTCATAGCCCTGGGAGTCGTCTCACTCGCTCTGCTGATATGCGGAGAACGCCTGTTTCCCGGCCGTCCGGTGGCGCTGGGGGTTGTGGTGATCGCTACGGCCGTCGTATCTGCATTTGGATTGAACCAGCAGGGGGTACGGGTTGTAGGATTCATACCGGCCGGGCTGCCGGCCATCGGGCTGCCGGCCATTCATACCCAGCATCTGGAAGGGCTGATGGAGCTGGCTTTTGCCTGTTTTCTGCTCTCCTACGTCGAGAGCATCGCCGCGGCGCGCGCATTTGCCTTGAAACATGCCTACACGGTTGATCCCCGTCAGGAACTTCTGGGGCTGGGGGCCGCGAATCTGGTGGCGGCGCTCGGGCAGGGCTATCCGGTTGCCGGGGGATTATCGCAATCGGCGGTTAATGAAAAAGCCGGCGGGCGGACGCCCCTTTCACTGATCTTCGCATCGATATCTCTCGTGATGGTGCTCTTCTTCATGACCGGAATGCTGCGCAACCTTCCGGAGTGTGTGCTGGCCGCAATTGTTCTGGTGGCGGTCTCCGGCTTTGTAAAGATCGACGATTTCAGGCGGTTGCGGCGGGTAAGCCGTCTGGAGTTCAATGTTGCGCTGGTCGCATTTGTGGGAGTGCTGCTGCTCGGCATCTTAAAGGGTGTCGCGGTTTCGGCAATCGCCTCGATCCTCTTCCTGCTCCGGATGATGGCAAATCCGCACGTTGCCGTGCTCGGCAGGATCCCTGGCAGCACCAGGTTCAGTGACGCGAACCGTCATACGAGCAACGAACGATTCCCCGGGCTGTTTCTGTTCCGGGTTGAGGCACCCCTGCTCTATTTCAACGTTGACACAATCAGTTCAACCGTGCTTGGGGCAATTCACCGCGAGAGTACAGCTGTCAAGCTGGCGGTATGCGACCTTTCAACATCACCGTATATCGATGCTGCCGGAGCCGGCATGCTGGAACACCTTGTAGGGGAGCTGGAGCGGGAAGGGATTCAGTTTAAAGTCGCCGAAGCCCATGCGGAAGTACGCGAGATTTTGCGTGCAACCGGCATCAGTGAATCATTGGGCGGGGTCAGCAGACATACGGCGCTTGCGGATATTGTCGCAGAGTTTGAACGCGACACTCGGAAAGGGGTGAAGGGTAAATAGAACCGGTGAAGGGTTAGGAAGGGGGAAATTTTATTCACTCTTCACCCTTCACGTTTAACTCACACCCAACTCGCGTAACACAATGCCCGTTTCCGCCTGGCCATCCAGCCAGACCGACATTTCATCCACGATTTCCATTTCATCAACCTCGTTGCGCCGGGGCCATATTCCCAGCACCGACGCGCCGCAGAGCGAACCGATCTGGTGCGGCGCCCCCTTCTCCGCCAGGCCGGGATGCTCCGGCATGCCGTTTACTATGACACCCGCGACCCGAAGCCCCAGCTGCTGGGCGGCAAAGCAGGTCAATACGGTGTGATTGATCGTTCCCAGCCCCGGACGGGCCACAACCAGGAGAGACAATCCAAGCTCTCGCGCCAGATCAGCGACCAGCAACCCGCCCGACAGCGGCACCATCAGCCCTCCTGCCCCTTCCACGATCACATAATCATATGAGGATGCCAAACGGTCGAATGCTGCCTTGATGACGGAAAAATCGATCCTGACGCCGTCAATTCTTGCTGCATCAGCCGGAGCCAGCGCTTTGCCGAGACGGTACGGGGCAACATCATCCGAAACGTCAATTCCCGCCGCCTGAGAGAGCAGCAGAGCATCATCCGAAACCAGCTCGCCGGAATCCTCACGGCAACCGCTGGTAACAGGCTTCATCACGCCGACCGAGACCCCGTTCATGCGAAGCAGACGAGCAAGCGTCGCAGCAACGATCGTCTTCCCGACGCCGGTGTCGGTTCCGGTAACAAAAATTCCACGCGGCGCCATCAGCTTTCAACTCCGCAACACCCCTCAACCGGAATTTCAAGATCTTTCAACATCTGCCGGTCAAGCTCGGGAGGGCGACCGGGGGTCGTCAGATAATTACCGGTCATCGTGCCGTTGGCCCCCGCCAGAAACATCCAAGACTGCAACTCGCGCAGGTTCTTCTCGCGACCGCCGCAGACGGAAAGACGCGTGCCCGGCAGCAGAAAACGGTACACGGCGATAATCGTCAGGCACTCAAGCGGAGTGAGGTTGTCGGCGTTTTCGAGCCGAGTCCCGGCCACCGGATTCAGAAAGTTAAGCGGAACCGAATCGACATCCAGTTCGCGGAGCGTCAGCGCCATCTCGACCCGCTGGGCAAACGTTTCCCCCAGGCCGAAGATACCGCCGCAGCAGACCCGCAGCCCGACTGTTTTGGCAGCGCGAATCGTGGCGACATCATCATCATACTCGTGGGTTGTACAGATCTGCGGAAAGAAGCTGCGGGCCGTTTCAAGGTTATGATGATAGGTTTCCATACCCGCTTCCTTCAGGCGCAGCGCGGTTTCCCGATCCATAATTCCAAGCGAACAAGAGGGGGATATCCCGGTTTCCGACTTGATGCGGCGGACCGCCCGACAGACACGATCGAGCTCATCAGCCGTATTGATGCTGGTGCCGCTGGTAACGATGCCGTAGCAGCCGGCGCCATTCTGTTCGGCCAAAGCGGCACAGCGCACCATTTCTTCTTCATCAACGAGCGGATATACGGGAGCAGCGGTGTCATGGTGCGCAGACTGGGCGCAGAAGGCACAGTTTTCGGCACAGCGCCCCGATTTGGCATTGATGATGGAACAGAGAAAGACAGAGCTGCCGACAAAGTGATCACGGATTCGGGACGCTTCGGCAAACAGCAGATATCTGTCTGCACCTGTTACCCCCGAAAGCTTTAATGCCTCATCGGTCTCGATGGTTCCTCCTGCAAGAACCTTTTCTGCCATACTCTGAATGTAATTTCGTATTGTCATATTCTACCTCCGGCTAATTCGATACCACAGCAGCCGGCCAATTGTCAACCCGCCGCAAGCGGCAGGTTGACAATAAAACATACCAACCCCATTAAGGACAAGACAAGCCGGAATTAATTCCTGTTTTTGTCATGCAACGGTGCGACAGCGCATGAGTTGTGTGCTGTTTGAACATTTAACACATAAATATTGGACAAAAAACCATGCAAAATGGTAGCGTGAACGTCGTGCAAACAACTGAAATTCAAGCACACCTTAAACGGAGACTTTATGCCATGCATAAAAAATCTCGCCTCCCGTAAATAACGCCTGGATACTGCCTGGTCGGTTATGCCTTCGTAGATTCTGTCACTGCTGAGAACATTACATCTGGCTGCGGATAAACATGAGAATAAATGAATTTCAAGAACTTGCTATTGGCTAGAATACAGGTAACATGAAGAATAGTTTCACGGAACCGTCAATTACACATAGGAGGACATCCAATG
>JBAVTM010000446.1:0-4321 GCA_049696195.1 Desulfuromonadaceae bacterium
GCCCAGGAACGGGCATGCATCTTAAAGCCGCTCTCGATCATGGCGACATATACAAGATCTTCCGGCATTCCTTCGCGCTTCAGGATCTCCTTCATCATCGGAATATAACGTGAAGAATGCGAGAGCCAGCGCGAGAAGGACGGTTTGCCGTTGGTCTGGAAATAATACAGAAAATATTCAACGTTACTGTTCAGCGTCAGCGGAATATCGGAAACCGGCATTTCGACATCCGGGAGTTCAATGTCACTCTCATCATCAGTTGAGTTCCGCAACTCTTCAAGCGAAAAGAGTGCGGCAACCGGTGCGGTATTCCCGGATCCGGCGGTGGCCTGGTCGTCGGCGGAAACCAGCGCAGGAGCTTCATTCGCCTCAAGCATCGGGGCATTCGGCCGGGTCAACTCGGCCAGCAAAGGCTGAATCGGCTCTGTTGCGGCAACGGGCAGCGCGAATAGCAGGGTAGCGAGAGCGATAACGATGTATGTAGAGAGAATATATTTTTTCATATGAAGCGCGATTATAAAGGAAGCTGCAATGAAAGTCAATGGCACGAAAACCCTTGTGAAACGGGCATTTGCTGTCTGAGTGTACGCTTTGGCGGGATTGTGTGGAGAATGAAACTGATCAAAAAAGCCCACCGGAGGGTGGGCTTTTTGCTTGAATCTGTTGCCGGCTACTGCGCCGAAGTACGCTCTTTCTGCATTGCTTCGCGGCCGGCCTCAATAGCGGATGCCAGGACGGACTTTTTCTCTGCGAAGGTCTCCTTGCCGTCTTCGACGGCATTTTTGATCTTTTCCTGGGCTTCCTTGGCATATTCCTTGATCTTGTCTACTGCGTCTTCCGTCAGATCAAGGATGTTCTCACGCATCTCCCGCCCGCTTTTCGGCGCATACAGCAGGGCAAGACCCGCACCAATAGCTGCTCCGGCTACAAACGATACCAATACAGTTCCTGCTGATACGTCACATTTGTCAGACATGGTTACATACCTCCCCGTTTTTTTAGATACCGTTCCAACATGTATTTTCCTGCGACCTTGGCTCCGGTCGCCCAGGCCGAAGTCGTGTTGAGAGCTCCTGTGACAACACCTACCGTGCGGTTGATAGTGTGCAGATTGTTGCCGGCTTCCCCCAGCTCCGACATGAAGCGTCTGACATCATCGTTGTACTCGGCCATACTGCCGCCAACGGTTTTTAGTTCTGCCAGCACGCCGGTTAATTCATGCAGAGTCGGTTTCAACTCGCTCTGAACCATCTCCGCCAGCTCACCGACCGATGCGGCACTCCGTTTAACAGCCAGGAGGGTGGGGATAAGGATCAGTACCAGAATACAGAGTGTTACAGCAATAATTATCAGGGCGATTCCGGTCAGTGGCATCATCGTTCTCCAGTAGCGTAATCAGTGCTCTTTGGGTGAAGTATAGAGCAATCCGGGAAAAATTCAACGCCTAAACATTAATCAGCGCTTTCGGCATCATTTCGTTGACAATCTCTTCTACGGCTGAATACGGGTCGGTACGCTGCTCACCCATCCCTGCCAGAACCGTGTCAAGGTAGTTGTCCCTTGCCATGAACGAGAGGGCCCTTTGGAAAAGGGTGTCGCGCAGGATGCTCATGAAATGGCGCTGGTTGCGCTCGCGCAGAAAATCGTCAATGGTCCCGCTTGACAGGAAAAAGTTGCGGTGGGCAAGGATCTCGTCGGTCAGCTCGTTAATGCCGGTGCCGCGCTGTGCCTCGGTCTTCATCACCTGCGGCCGCCACCCCCCTTCCGCGGGATTGCGCATTTCCAGCATCGTGCTCAGCTCCCGTGCAGTCCGGTCTGCCCCCTCCCGGTCGGCTTTGTTGACGACAAAAATATCGCCGATCTCAAGGATTCCGGCCTTGATGGCCTGGATATCGTCACCGAGCCCCGGTACCATCACGACACAGGTCGTATGCGCCTCCCGTACGATATCAACCTCGTCCTGTCCGACCCCGACTGTTTCGATGATAACGATGTCCATCCCCAGGGCGTCCATGACGAGGGCAACATCAGAGGTCGAGCGCGAAAGTCCCCCGAGAGCCCCACGTGTAGCCAGGCTGCGGATGAAAACCCCTTCGTCGCAGGAGTGGCGGTTCATGCGGATGCGATCGCCCAGGATTGCGCCGCCGGTAAACGGGCTGGTCGGATCGATCGCGACAACGCCGACTTTATGTCCGCGACCGCGGAACGATGCGGTCAGTTGATCGACCAGGGTCGATTTACCGGCTCCCGGAGGGCCGGTAATGCCGATGATAAAGGCGTTGCCGGTGTGGGGATAGAGGATCTTCAATTCATTAATCGCCTGGGGACGACCATCGTCGATGTCGCGCATCAGCCGGGCGGCGGCACGGATGTTGCCTTCTAAAATCTGCTCTGCGAGTGACATGGGATACCTTTGATTGATAGGTTTGTAAGCGAGGGGTTTCTATATCATGATATCAGCGGGAATTCAACGGGCGGCGATCAGGAGCAGAAACGCCCGGAGTTGGCACGGCTCAGCGCCATTCGTCTTCCTGAAAACCGGGAGGTAGTGTACTCCTCTCTATCCTATGCCACGGTTTTATCAGGTTTTTTTGAGGTGGCTATAATAATGTTATGCCGTTGCTCCGTTTCGTAAAGTATGTTATTTTCGGTTTTCCCGGCTAGGGAAGATATTTCAGCTCTGGAGACGCAGATGATTCGAGTAATCACCATGATTGTGTTGGCCGTTTTTTTTCCGATGCAGCTCTATGCCGTTGACTTTGGCGGTTTCGGTACTGATACGCAAATTGAATACTTTGTGCCAAGAGGTTCGGACAAACCGAAAAACGAATATGTTGGTCCCACGCTTCCGGAAAAAGCGTCAGAGCAGCGTGATCAGAAGCTTGCTGAAAAAATATTGGAGGAACCTCCGAAAATTGTTAGCGCGGAAAAATCCGGCACCAACTGGTGGCTGTGGGGAGGGCTGGCGGTAGTAGCTGGTGGTGTTATCGCCCTTGCTGCCGGTGGCGGTGGCGGCGGGAGCAAGAGTAGTGGCGTACCGAGCGGCGGTGGCGGGACGACCACGACTACCGTGACCGGTTCGTGGTGAGTAGATGAGCCAGTTTATCCTGAATAAATCAATAACGGAGATCAACCGTATGACCACAGTACCCGGACCGTCTGCACTGCGCCTGATCATCACACTCATCATCAGCACCCTGCTCTTTTCCTGCGGTGGAAATTCTGCCCAGGATGGTAGCGGCGCCGGAATAGCCTTCCGGCTCAAGTGGCCGGTCGCCAAGTCAGTCGGGCTCGTCCCATCCGGGGTAGACACAATCAGGATGTCCGTTTCCGGACCCAACATGACTACAATCAGCAGGGATTTTATCGTTTCTGATTACCCTAACGGCGGGTCCATCACTAACGTGCAGGTTGGAAGCAACAGAACCATTACGTTTCAAGGGTTTTCAGGGCCGTCCATTATCTATCAGGCCGTTCGTTCCAATGTAACACTTGTGGGTGGGGTAACGTATGACTGCGGCATCGTTACGATGACGCCAGTGGCAAATTCCTCAACATCGGATGTCCCGACTGCCCCCTCGGGCCTGGGCGGCACTGTTGCCTCATCCAATCAAATAAACCTTTTGTGGGTTGACAACGCGAACAATGAAACAGGCTACAAGATTGAGCGCAAGACCGGAGCGGATGGGACCTATGCGCTGATAGCTGCAGTCGCTGCGAATGACACCATCTACAGCGATACCACCCTTTCTGCTTCTACAACCTACTACTACCGGGTGTGCGCGACCAACGATGTCGGCGATTCGGGGTACAGCAACGAGTATAGTGCGACCACATCCGTGGTAGCTCCTGCAAGCAGCTACAGCATCTCCGGTACGGTCACCAGCGGAGGGTCGGCATTGGCGGGTGCGACGGTCACCCGCTCCGGAAACGGCACTACGACCACGACGACCGACAGCGCCGGCAATTACAGCTTCAGCGGGGTTCAAAACGGCAGTTACACTCTGACACCTGCCAAGAGCGGCTATACCTTCGACCCGCAAAATAGAGCAGTCACGCTAGACGGCGCGAATCTATCCGCAATGAACTTTGCTGCGACAGCGGTCAGCACCGTTCCGACAGCCCCTTCGGGGCTGAATATCACTGCTGCCTCATCCGGTTTTATAACCCTTGCCTGGACGGACAACGCTGGCAATGAAACCGGCTACAAGATTGAGCGCTCCGTATCGGGTGGACCCTATGTCCAGATCGACACAGTCGCTGCCAATGTAACCATCTACAACGACACCGCTCTTTCTGCTTCTACCACCTACTCCTACCG
>JBAVTM010000447.1:0-7571 GCA_049696195.1 Desulfuromonadaceae bacterium
CTACCATACGAACCGGCAGTTTACGAAATTGAAAAGGCGACCAAGCGGCCGCCTTTTCAATAGTGAGTGTTGGCAGTAGTGCACCGCTAGGCTAGTAAAATAATTTCACCAGAAGATAACCGACGGCACAGCCGGTGCCTACACCGATCAGGCCCGGGATGATGAAGCTGTGGTTGATGATGAATTTGCCGATGCGGGTGGTGCCGGTCCGGTCGAAACCGATGCAGGCCAAATCACTGGCATAGGTCGGCAGAATGAAATAGCCGTAGCTGGCGGGAATGAATGCCAGCATCACCAGGGGATCAACACCCAGGCTGACACCCAAGGGAGCCATGGCGGCGATGGCCGCGGCCTGGCTGTTGACGAACTTGGAGACGACAAACAGGACGATGGCGTAGGTCCAAGGCTTGGTAGCCACAATCCCGGCAAGAGAGCCTTTCAACAGTTCGAAATGCGCTTCGAAGAAGGTGTCGGCCATCCAGGCCACACCGAAGATGGAGATGACGGCGACCATGCCTGCCTTGAAAACGGTGCCCTTGGTGATCTCCTGTATCATCCCCTTGCAGCAGACCATGAGAATGATCGCGCCGGCTGACAGCATCATGATCTGGATTGCTATGTTCATGGAGAGTGGTTTTGTTTTTCCGGCAGCCCCGAAGACCGGACGCAATTCCGGGAAAGCGCCGAGGAGAACTACCGCTCCGATGGCGGCGAAGAAAATCCAGGCGGACCAGTGGGCTTCTTTAGGAAATACCTTGTCCAGCAGGGTTGACGATTCGCCGTAGATATAGTCTCTTTGGATCGGATCCTGAATTTTTGCCTGGAACACCGGGTCCTTATCCAGGTCTTTGCCCCGCTTGAGGCTCCAGAGGGCAGCCACGATCACACCGCAGAACGTGGCGGGTATGCTGATTGATAATAATTGCACGATGCTTATCGGAACCGTGGATTTCGCCATGATCGCAACCATCGAAACGACAGCTACTGAAACCGGTGAGGCGCAGATACCGATTTGGGATGCGATGGACGCAACTGCCATGGGGCGTTCGGGGCGTACTCCCTCTTTGATGGCGATGTCATAGATGATGGGGAACATCGTGTACACGACATGGCCTGTGCCGCACATGACCGTAAGGGTCCAGGTCGTGATGGGGGCGAGTATGGTGATGTATTGAGGGTGGCGCCGCAATACCTTTTCGGCGACGCGCATCATCACGTTGAGGCCTCCGGCGGTCTGCAGCACCGAGGCGCAGCCGATGACGGCCATGATGGTGAGCAGCACATCCACCGGGGGTTTGCCGGGCGCAAGATGGAAGACAAACGCAAAGACGAGGAGGCCTATGCCGCTGATCAAGCCGAGGCCGTAACCGCCGTAACGGGCGCCGACCAGCAGACACGCGATGATAACCATAAATTCCAGTGCGATAATGTAGTCCATGATGTGTGATCCTCCTTCATTTTTGTTACTGTGATTGTCCCCGGAAATATGTTGCTTGAAGCTTATCACTCACATACTGAGTGTCAAATAGCCCTGTATCGCTATATGCTCAAATTTATTGCATTTTGTCTGCCGGCTGTACCGATGATCGAGGCTGCCTGCGGATACTTCCGCTTTTCGTAAGTAATTACGTCTGGTTGCTTCTGAATACGCCGTTTCTGTCTTTACCTGAGCATGGAGCGTGCCGATAATGGTGAAATTTTGTAATACGCTTAAATCATTGGGTAAAAACCAATTATGCGAGGATGCGAGATTGGCTGTCGCCATAACCGATAGTTATGACAACAGTGCAGGCGGGTGATAAAATTACCGATATTATAACTGGTTGCGCTGAATTATAACCAATGATTATTGGTATAACGTACGGTTATTGGATCTGGTGCATCATGAGCCGCAGGGTATGGTGGCGGCACTAATCCGGCTGACGCGACTTCATTCAATGCGTGGAGGGTAGCGGCATGGTCGGGAAAAAGCCGTGCGGCATCCGGATCGAAGTGGCGCCCGATGGACTCTCGCAGGGATGCCGCATTCGCAGCGATTGATCTGGTCTGCGTGCTTTCCCGTGCGAGTCGTCTCTAATTCCGACCCCGTGACCGAACATAAAAAGCGGCGGTGACAGATGACCAAATATGTGCTAAAAAGAAAGACTATTTTAGGGAGACCCTATTGCGTGAATAACGACCTCATTCTTCTCGGCCACGGCAGCGGCGGGAGGCTCTCGCACCAGCTGCTTGATGAACTGATCATACCGATTGTCAGCGGAATACCCTCATCGGGACAGAATGATGCTGCCCTGCTGGAAGCCGTTCCCGGACGGATAGCGTATACGACCGATTCTTTCGTCGTTGACCCGATATTTTTCCCGGGCGGAACCATCGGCAGTCTGGCGGTGCACGGCACCGTCAACGATCTGGCGATGATGGGTGCCCGGCCGCTCTGGCTGAGTGTCGGGCTGATCATCGAAGAGGGGTTCAGCAAGGCGGATTTGAAGAGCATCCTGGAGGATATGCGCTCGGCGGCCGATGCGGCCGGCGTTGCGATCGTAACCGGCGATACCAAGGTCGTGCCGCGCGGCAAGGCCGACAAAATATTTATCACGACCTCCGGAGTCGGTACGGTCGAACATACTCTTCCGATTCATGGCGCGAACGCACAGCCGGGAGACGTTATCATTATCAACGGCTCGATCGGTGATCACGGAATCGCCGTCATGGCGGGGCGTGAAGGGCTTGAGATCGGAACTGAGATAAAAAGCGATTCAGCGGCGCTAAACGGCCTGGTCGCTGATCTTCTTGCGGAAGTCGGCGCTGCCCTCCATGTGCTGCGCGATCCGACCCGGGGGGGCGTGGCAACCACCATCAAGGAAATTGCCCAGCAGTCGGGGGTTTCCATCACCCTGCACGAAGAGTCGCTGCCGATCAAGCCGGCAGTAAAGGGGGTCTGCTCTATTCTGGGGCTCGATCCGCTGTTTGTGGCAAACGAGGGGAAGCTGCTGGCATTTGTTTCAGCCGATGCCGCGGAAGCCGCTCTGGCCGTAATCAGGAAACATCCGCTCGGCGGCGGCGCCGCTGTTATCGGTACGGTTGAAGCCGGTCCGGCCGCTCGGGTACAGATGGAGACCGTTATCGGCGGCATGCGGTCGGTAGATATGCTGTCCGGGGAACAACTGCCGAGGATCTGCTGAAATGGCGAAGGAAAAAACACCCGTAACCGCGGCAGTACGCCTGTTGCGGGCCGAAAATGTCGAATTCAGCGACCACCTTTACTCCTATGAGGATAAAGGGGGGACAGCGGTCTCTTCCCGGGATCTCGGCGTTGACGAGCATGCTGTCATAAAAACGCTGGTCATGGAGGATGAGAACCGCACGCCGCTGCTCGTACTGATGCATGGAGATCTGCAGGTTTCCACCAAGGAGCTGGCGCGTGTCATGGGCGTAAAACAGGTGTCTCCTTGCACGCCGGAAGCTGCGCAAAAACATAGCGGCTATTCTGTCGGCGGTACCTCACCATTCGGGATCCGTCACCCGATGCCGGTGTACATGGAAGGCAGCATTGCCGGACTGCCCAAGATTTACATCAACGGCGGCAAACGGGGCTATCTGGTCGGTATGGCACCGGCAGAGCTGGTCAGGGTGCTGAAGCCGCATCCGGTAAACGTGGGCATCCGGTAGAAAGGGGAAAAGAATGATCAGAAAAGCACAGATCGCGGATGTAAAGGATATCCAGAGGTTGCTGATGACCTTTGCCAACCGGGGGGACATGCTGTCCCGTTCGCTGTCGGAACTGTACGAGTCGCTGCGCGATTTTTATGTCGTTGAAGAGGAAGGTGTGATTCTGGGCGCCGCCGCATTGCATATCGTGTGGGAGGATCTGGCCGAAGTCCGTTCCGTTGCTGTAATGGAAGATGCCGGCCGCAAGGGGATCGGAAGCCGCCTGGTGCAGGCCTGCATCGCCGAGGCCCGGGAAATCGGCTTGAAACGGATATTCTGCCTGACCTACAAACCGGATTTCTTTGCCAAGCACGGGTTTCGTCTGGTGGATAAAGCCGAACTGCCCCATAAAGTCTGGGGTGATTGCATAAAATGCCCGAAGTTTCCGGACTGTGATGAAAATGCAATGATTCTTGACCTTTGAAATGCGAAGGGCGGCTGAGAGAGCCGCCCTTCGCATTTCGCCTACTCTGTACTACTGACTGTTCGGAAAGAAATCAAATGTAGTACATGACGCGATGATCAACCTCGTTTTTGATGCCCATATCGTGGGCGCGCTGACAGAGGGTTTGCAGGGTCAAACCGCCAAACAGGGCGTCAAGCTGCGCGTTTGCTTCTGCCCAGACGGTCTGGGTGACGCATTTCCCTTCAAAGGGGCATTCTGTCTTGCGGCGGCGCTTTTTCGGCGTGGCCCCAACGCAGTCTACCAGCATCACATCCTGCTCGGTGGCATTCAGGATTTCAAGAACCGTTATTTCATCCGGTCTGCGTGACAGCGAATATCCGCCTTGTGGTCCCCGCTTGCTTTTCAGTAGACCGGCACGTTTCAGATTCTGAAAAATCTGTTCAAGATAGCGGGGGGAAATCTGCTGACGGCGGGAGATGTCCTGAATCTGGGCAGGTGCAGGACCGCAGTTGTAGGCGATGTCGAACATGGCCCGCAGGCCGTATCTGCTTTTCGTTGAGAGGCGCATACTGTGGCTCCGGTAAGAATGAAATGCGGGAAATCATTACGGATTCAGACCAAGGTTGTCAAGAAAATAAACTGTCAGCCAGGGGCGTCTCCTGAGGCGGGTATTGAATTGGAATCAGTAGCAGAAGATGTTGTTTCTGCGGTTTTTATGCTGGAATGTTTTTGCAGCGTACGTTATCCCGATCTATCGAGGCCGGCAAGAGCGGCGTAGTTGTGATGTATCAGTGCCGTGCAGTTCGGGCTATTGTTACGGCAATCACCATCCCTGCTCCGGCTTTTTTAAGCTCTTTGGCACATTCATTCATCGTACTGCCGGTTGTCATGACATCATCGAGCAGCAGTATCCTTTTACCCTCAACCCGGTCAGGTCTGGGAACCGAAAAGGCGCCCTTCACATTCAGGCGTCGCTCCGCTGCCGAGAGGTCGACCTGCGGTTCGGTCGGGCGTGTTCTGACCAGAGTGTCCGGCAGCATCGCCAGAGAGAGCTGGCGTGACAGTACCCTTCCGAGGAGTACCGCCTGGTTAAAGCCGCGCTGACGAAGGCGGGAGCGGTGTAGCGGCACCGGAACGATGAGCTGCGGAGCCTGATCTGCCAAAAATCCATCCACCCCTTCCAGGGCCAGGAGCGCCAGCGGATAGCGGAGATGTGTGCGCTGGTTATACTTGAAGGAATGGATCAGGTCACGTATGGCCCCTTCATAGAGAAAGTGTGCCCGGGCAGTATCGAAACGGGGCGGATGGGCGAGGCACGCGCCGCAGCGGTGATCATCGCCTGCTCCGACAAAAGGGATTCCGCAGATCGGACAGAGCGGCGATGCCACGCGCGGCAAGCGCTCACGGCAGTCCGGACAGATATGGGGCGGGACGGCATCCGGGATAAAAGAGTGGCAGATGTGGCAGATCGGCGGGAGAAGTACGTCAAGCAGCGCATGGAAGAACTGCTTGACTGAAGCCATCTAAAACCCGAGGTCTGTGTTGACCACCAGTACATGGAGGTCGGTAAAGCGTGGTTTACGCTCGATGATTGAGGTTACCCTGCAGAGACGGTCCGGAGAGTTGCAATCGCTGCAGAAGCCGGTCGAGGCGCAGGGGGTCTTGAAGTTGAGGCGTTTGGCATTGGGTGGCGTTGCCCACTCCTTGACCCGTTCGACGGCATCCTGAGTAGTGCCGTCAACCAGCTTGTTGCGCCCGACGACGACAATCACCCGGCGCGGACCGAAGAGCATCGCTCCGACTCGATTGCCGGTGGCATCGATGTTGATCAGTTCGCCGTTCAGGGTCAGTGCGTTGCAGCCGGACAGAAACAGGTCGCAGGTCAGCTCACGACGCATGATTTCCAGTTTTTCATCGCGCGACAGCGCCGGATCTGCGTGGTTGAGAATTTCTTTGCCCTGTTCTCGCAGTCGCTGTTCCACCCCGAGGGCAACGATCGACATTGAACCGCCGAAACCGACCGTGACGGAATCTGCCGCTCCGGCGATTATGTACTCGGCGGCAGCCTGTGGGGTGGCACAGTAGAGGGATGTGAAGCCGTTCTTCTCCAGCGACCCTACCGCTTTCCTGCACTTTTGTTCATGGGTCCAGCTGATAAGATCTTCCGTCATTCCCATGGTAGCGCCTACCTCAACACTTTGACTGATTTGATGATGACAGGGGTCTCCGGAAGGTTCTGGAACACCATATTAACGTTCCGTGTCTTTACCGCAACGATCTTGTCGACAACGTCCATCCCTTCAACCACCTTGCCGAAAACCGCATAGCCGGCTCCGTCTGGGTTGGGGCGGTTAAGCATGCCGTTATTCACGACATTGATGAAGAACTGGGCTGTAGCGCTGTCCGGGGCCGATGTTCTGGCCATGGCAATGGTGCCGCGATCGTTTTTCAGGCCATTGCCGGCTTCATTCTTGATGGGGGCGCCAGGAGGTTTTTGTTTGCGGTCAGGAGTAAAACCGCCCCCCTGGGCCATGAAGCCCGGGATGACGCGGTGGAAGATGGTGCCGTTGTAAAATCCGTTTTTAGCGTAGTCAAGAAAGTTCTTGACGCTGATGGGAGCTTCTTTTTCGAAGAGTTCTATTTTGACATTTCCGAGAGTCGTTTCCATCGTTACAACCGGATTCTTCGACTGCTTGACGGTCTCGGCGGCACAGGCAATTCCTGCTGAAACAAGCAATGCAACTAACACGGCAACAAGCTTCCTGAACATAAATTCTCCTTTTCTTTTTAATTTGGTTCATCCGATGCGTGTTGATAAATGATCGGCACGTTTGCAGGGTGCATCTGGATCGCATGCAGAATGTGGGCACCCAATCAGTACAGGTGGGTATCCGGTTTTACGGGAAGTCCGGTTTTCGGGTCGTTGTCCGCCATGCCAATACTCAGGGTGAACGAAAAAGATTGTCCGGGGTTCAGCGCTTTCGGACCCCACTGCATGGCAAGAACGCGGCTGTTGCTGCTTGCGAGAGGCACTTTCTGCTCAGGCCTGGCAATAGTGCCGAACTGGTTAGAAAAATAGGCTGAATCAGGTCGTTCTGCCGGTGACCATTCAATGAAATTAGCTTTACCGGTGGTAAAGTCCTTATTCTCTCCGATGAGCGGATTGCCGGTGTCGAACATACCAAAATAATCGTTTGTGGAAGTGTCAATCTGCATCTCAGTCGTTACAAGGCCATTCTTTAGCCAGCCGATGTTGCCAGCAGATGAACCGTAGTCGCCGACCCATGGTTCATCTCCGTAGATATACAGCAATATTGTAGGAGTAGTCCCGATATTTTTCAGACTCGTGACCAGGGTTACGAAAGTGTCGCCGGTCTGGTAGAACAGGGTACGTACAATTTTTACCGGCACATTGTTTACCATAGCCTGGTGTTCGCAGGTTATGGTCAAGTTCTGA
>JBAVTM010000448.1:0-5199 GCA_049696195.1 Desulfuromonadaceae bacterium
TGCGAACCACTTGAAAAGTTGTAGAACCAGCAACGTAATCCCGGAACCGATGCATGCACCGATGATAACTTCGCGCATAGTGTGAATTTTGATGAGCAATCGGGAGTGACTCACCATCGCTGCCAGCAGGAGTGTAAGCACCGAAATAAGCGGATCGCCGGTATTAAGCGACACTGCAGTGGCAATTGAGAACGCGACCGCAGCATGTCCGCTTGCCAACCCTCCTTGAAGGGGGGTGCCGGTACCGGTGGCACCCTTTAAAATGACAACGATGATAACCACGATCAGTACCGATACGACCGTACCCATGTCAGACGCAGTGCCAAACATCGCAAGAACCTCCCCATAGCGTGGCATGACATACTTTGCCAGAATCAGGTACCCCATGATGGCAGCACCGCAGGCGGTGATCAACACGGCTCCGGCGGCCGTATCCTTGGCGGTTTTGGCCAGCGGATGGTAGTCGGGAGAGACGAGATCGACAACCGCTTCTATTGCAGTATTGAACATCTCGGCGCAGAGTACTGCCAGAATGGAAAGAGCAAGCAGCGCAAACTCCAGCGGGGTCACTTTGAGAAACAGAACCGCCAGCAGCACGGCAATGGCCGCAATGAAATGAACGCGCATATGCTTTTCAGCGCGAGCCGCGTGCAGGATTCCCTCCACAGCGCAGTTGGTCGAATCTATAAACCGGTCGGGCTTAACAACCCTTCCTTCTTCAGAATTCTGAATAGCTGCTGCTCCTTCTGCTGCATTTTTTGTGCTTCCACCTCACCGCTCCGTTCATGATCATAACCGCAGAGATGTAAAATCCCGTGCAGCAGCAGGAACGAGAGGCGCTCAAAGAACGCCATGCCTCCCTCTTCGGCCTCACAGGCCGCAGTGTCGGCCGAGATTATCACATCACCCAGTGCGTGCGGATTCCCCCCCACGCACTCCCCTTCCTGAAGAGAGAACGAAATCACGTTGGTCGGGCGATCTTTGGCAAGATACTCCCGGTTAATGATCCGGATCGAGCGGTCCCCGACAATCGAGACAGAAAGTTCCGTCCCGTCAGGACATCCCAAGGCGCTTAAGATTCTCTCCGCCACCTTTTTGAGCTGCCGGCTCTTGAAGGGGTGGCGTCTCTGGCGATTGTTCAATAATATCAGCATGTGGCACGGCTCCAGGTTCAGTTTTGGCAGGATCACGGGCTTCCATCTTTCTTAAGCTGTCACCCCCCTTGTGGGCAGGCTCCGGGTAATCAACCCGATGATGAAAGATGCCGTTCAGAATACCGGTAAAACTTTTGGCAATTTCATGAAGGTTTTTAAGAGTCAGCTCACATTCATCCAGCTGACCATCGATAAATATATTATTGATCAGTTTCTGGACCAAACCCTGAATGCGGTCAGGCGTCGGATTTGCCAGGGTGCGGGAGGCCGCTTCAACACAATCGGCCAGCATGACGATACCGGCCTCGCGTGTCTGCGGCTTGGGACCGGGATATCGGAAATCCTTTTCCTCGACAATCTGCCCGCTCGACACAGCCTGGCTCTTGGCGCGTTCGTAGAAGAACTTGATCAGTGCAGTGCCGTGGTGCTGGCGGATGATATCGATTATTTGCTGCCCCAGCCTGTTTTCACGGGCCAGTTCAGTCCCTTCCTTGATATGAGAGATCAGGATCAGCGCACTCATGCTGGGCGCGAGTTTGTCATGACGATTCTCTTCACCGGCTTGATTCTCAATAAAATAGAGCGGTTTTGAGGCCTTGCCGATATCGTGATAATAGGCCGCTACCCGCGCCAGCAGGGGATTGGCACCGATAGATTCGGCTGCCGCCTCTACCAGGTTGCCGACAACAACACTGTGATGATAGGTGCCGGGAGCCTTGACCATCAGCTCACGAAGCACCGGAGAGTTGAGGTTTGCAAGCTCCAGCAGCTTGATATCGGTCGTGTATTGGAAGAGTGTTTCAATAATCGGAATAAAACTCGAAACAAAGCCGGCACTGATGAATCCGCTGAGCAGAGCAAAGAAGGCCACGAACAGGGTTTGCGTTGTGAAGATGGCACTATTTAAAGTCTGGAACGACAGCGCCAGGGCCAGATTGACAATCGATATCTTGAAGCCGGCGGCGAAGACCGTGCCGCGGCGGGTGCAATGACGAACGCCATGAGCACCGACAATACTCCCCAGCAGCGAATAGATCACTACCTGCATGTTGTTCTCAAACATGATTCCGAGCAGCGGAGCCATAATGGCGCAGTAGACCAGCGCAACCTCGGAATTGATAAATATCCGGACAACCATCGCTCCGGCGGCAAACGGAAACAGATAGAAGTAACTCGATGCATCAACGGACGGGAATACCGGGCCGATGTTATTGGTGATCAGCAGGGCGGTCTTGAAGCAGATGAAGCTGACCGTGACCAGCAGAGAGATGATCAGGACATCTTTGTTGGTCGGATTGAATTTTCGAATATTTTTGCAGGCAAACCGGTAAGGAAAATAAAACAGCACGAGGATCAGTGCAAAGGTACCAAGCGCCGTGAACAGACGGCTGCCGCTGCGCTGGCTGCCGAAGATGGCCTGGAGTTTGTGGGCCTGTTCCGGGGTAATCCGTTCGCCAACCCGTACGACCATCTCCCCCTTCTGCAGCTTGAAGAGTACCGGTCGCACCGTCTCCATGGCTCTACGGGACCGCACCTCGGTCGCTTCGCGGTTGTAGAAAAGGTTGGGAAGCAGCATTCTGGCAATCACTGCCGAAATGCGGACATTGTCAGAAGCGGAGTCCACTCCCTTGAAATTCCAAGTGCTGACGATCCCGCGCGCCTCACCGATCTCGATAAAACCGGCGGATAAGTCGCCTCCACCGATGGGGTGACCGTTGTTATCAGATATTTCGAGACCCCGACGGGTGTCAGTCTGAAAGACTTTCCCGTCCAGGACAATTTTTCGTTGATACAGCTCATCCAGCAATTCTGCCGCACTTGCCAGAAAGACCTTATCCGACTTGATCCGGATTAGAGCCAGAATTTCAGCTTCACTCAGATCTGTATCCAGCAACGGCGTCAGCTGTGTGCGCCACTGGGAAATATTCTTTTCGATCCGTGCATCCCGGCTTGAATGAACAATCTCAAGGGCCTGCTCCAGCTTGTCGGTAAGAACACCCGGCACCTGGTCGCTCAGGTTATACACTGCCGGAGCATTGTTGGCGGCATCCTTGCGACGCTGTTCCGTCAATGCATTGTCTTCTACAAGCAGGTCCTGGGTTACACGAATGTTGGATGTGGCAATGTCACCGATTTTGAAGGAAATCTTAGAGGTGTGTTGATTGGGGAGTATGGTCAACGTCAGCAGCAAAGCGGTGGAGACGAGAAGAATAAACCGGTTGCGGCGGGCCGTTTCGGGGTTGGAGAACCTCCTGATCAGAGAATCAAGCAGATTCGATCCAAACTGACTTAAGTATGCCAGTGTATGCTGTTCCTGGTTACGGCCGGATTGTTCGGACATAGATACTTAGCGCCACTCAAGATAGTTGAATTTCAGCATTTACATCAAGTTTTGAATTCTAATCTGATTACGCAAAGGTGTCAATAAAACAGCACTAAGAAAGGGAGAGTAGAGACTGTTCATCCGCGCGGATGAATCTGCTGATGGAGCCGCTTCAGCCGTTCGCGGGTCACGTGGGTATAGATCTGCGTGCTGGCCAGGTCGGCATGCCCCAGCATGATCTGCACACTACGCAGATCCGCGCCGTTCTCCAGCAGATGGGTCGCAAACGAGTGCCGCAGGGTGTGTGGTGAGATGTTTTTCCGGATCGCCGCCAGCTGCGCCCGTTTCTTGATGATATTCCAGAACGCCTGACGGCTCATTGCCCCCCCCAGGCGGGAAAGAAACAGGTACGGATTCTGCCGCAGCGGATCACTCCCCTGCCGCACCGTGTCCAGATAGGCGGCCACCCGCACGCGGGCTGAATCACCGATCGGTACGAGACGTTCCTTGTTTCCCTTTCCGACCGTCAGCAGATAGCCTGAATCAAGATTGACCTCACGCAGCTTGAGATATACCAGCTCGGAAACCCGCAGGCCGGTGGCGTACAGCAGCTCCAGCATCGCACGGTCGCGCAGATCCTCGCCATGCTCACCATTGCAGGCGGCAAACAGGGCATCGACTTCGCGGCCATCCAGAAACTGCGGCAGTTTATGCAGCATGCGCGGCGCTTCGATTATCGTGGCCGGATTACTGTCGGCATAATTCTCAATCATCAGAAACTTGTGGAACATGCGGATCGCCGACAGGCAGCGGGCACGGCTGCGCGGGCCGATGGATCGTTTCTGCAGTGCAGCCATGAAGGCTGCAATATCGGCCGGGCCAACGTCGGACGGCTTCTGTCGTCCCGACTTCTCGAGAAAATCCAGATAACGGGCAAGATCCCGGCTGTAGGCGCTCCGGGTGTTGCTTGAAAGCCCTTTTTCCACGGTAAGGTAGGATATGAAGAGGTCGAGGTAGTCGTTCAATCTGGGTCTCTATTCACAAATACAATATGTGGCTAACGCTGGCTTCTTACGCTAAACAGGTGTAAAGGAGCCGCTATTTTGAGCGGCGCTCGAAACAGATCCGGATCATAACTTGCCGGCAGCGGAGGGAAAGGGGCTGCCTCCTTGAGCACCTCGATAATTGCCCGATCAACTTCGCGTGATCCGGTACTTTTTAACAGCCGCGAATCAATCAGTGTACCGTCCCGCCCGACAAGGAACTCCACCATACCGTCATGCAATGCGGCTTCCTTGAGCGTTTCGGCCTTCAGCCACCACCGGCTATTGACCTTTTCCAGAACCAGAAAATAGTATTCACGGATATCGTCACGCAGATTTTTGCCTTCACCGAGGCTGCTGAAATAACCGCTCGCCATGCCGCGTCCCAGTGAAGTTGCCAGAATTCCCGGCACTGGCGGCTGCACGGTTTCCGGGGGAGCTTCTGTTTTTGGAGAGTCGGAACTATTTTCCGGTACTATCGCCGGTTGCTCATCCTTGATAATCTCGGAATGCGGCGACGGAGAGTGGATTACCGGTGCGGCACGAGAAACAGATTCGGCACTGCTATTGATATCGATATATGTAACGACAGGCCCGTAACTTCGTTGCGTTGATGCCAGCAAGACCGCGATAACAGCGGCAAGATGGAGGGCTAACGAGATGACAAGGCATGCCGCTA
>JBAVTM010000449.1:0-5442 GCA_049696195.1 Desulfuromonadaceae bacterium
ACGGCGCTCCCGACGCCATGGAATTGCTGGCACTGGCAAGTCCGGAGCAGTGCGTGTTCATCCTGGATATGGAACTCTGGAGAGGCTGGTCGTTTTCGGAAGATAAGGCTGTCGAATATCTGGGGTACATTATGCTGGGGGGTGAGGAGCATTTTCTGGAATTGCTTCCCCATCTCGATTTCAATCTCCTCTCCCTTTTTCTGGGTAGAGAGCTTATTGTCGCGGGTGGCATCGGCGAAATCAACACCGATGAAGAACGTCAGACCGATTGGGACCATACCTTTGACGATGTGTTCCTGATAAAATTCAAGAACCAGGAACATGCCACGATCATCGGTACTTTCCTGGAACTGGTCTGCCGCCTGGATAATCCCCTGTACGTGTCGCTCATGGAAAGTGTGAGCGGAGAAATTGATATTGAATCAGAGGAGGAGTGCTATCACCTGAAATCGGGACGCCTTGCCGATCTCGGTTTTCCTCCCCATGACGAGGCGCTTGAGATTTACTCCCGTGTCAACCCGGCCACGTTTATACCCGGCAGCAACAAAGCCCTCTTGCAGGCGGTTGAAGCAACGACTATTCCCGAGCCGTTTTTGACCGGCAGGACGTTCCTGGAGAGAATTATTCTCCGGGCGGACTCCGATCTGTTTCGCATGGAGCTGAATTATCTGATTAATACCGCACTGGTGGCCGATGAAGCTCATCTTGCCGATATGGATCAGATGAAGTCAGTAGTGGAGCGGGTTTACGGTTATTTGAACATTGCCCTGGAATACCTGAGCAAAGGGGATGAAACAAAGGGTGTGGAAATCATTACCGGCGAACATCTGAAAAGATTGTTCCAGCTGGGGTTCAGTCTGGTAATCGGCCTGAAGCTCAGGGCGGATAAACTGAGTGAGCCGGATTATGCCACCGGTAAAGTCCTGTCTGGATTGAAAACCGCCAGGCCCCGCTTCTATCGCGGGCTTGACCCCGACGGTATTGATGGCTACCGGGAATTCCGTGAGATGCAGGATGTGACCATGGTGTCGGATTTTCTGAAAAGACTGGAAGGTTGATGCCGGAGGTCATGAACGATGAGCTTCATCCTTGCCCATGACCAGGGGAGGGGGGGGGCGGGCTGCGCCGCTGCCGGAGCAGGGCAGTGGAGCGGTCAAAGGGGTGGGTAGAGCCATTGCATTGAAGGTGATCTGTCTGACTTTCGTATGTAGTTACGGACAGTGCAGATTCTTCCTGAAGAGGAGTCGGGCGGTCGGCATGTCGCCATCGCACATCTCCTCCGAAAAAAGTATCTCGCCGTCGAACGGTGCAAATATCCGTTTCAACTCTCCCGGCTGCAGCAGGTAGGCGGGAGAGTGGGATTGCAGAAGCAGTTCCGAGGCCATAATGGTGTCGAAGAGGAGCAGGCCTCCCGGATTAAGGGAGGCAACTTCGGACGGAATCAACTCCCGCAGCAGAAAATTGAAATTCAGTACCAGGTCGTACGTTCCTTCAATGATGCCGTCATCAAGATCAACCCTCCGGAAATCGACATCCACCCCCATTGCCTGAGCGCGGCTGCGCCCCTTTGCAAGCCCGCTGTCCGAAATATCCAAACCAACCACCCTGAATCCGTGCTGAGCCAGAAAGATGCTGTTTCTTCCTTCCCCGCAGGCGATATCCAGCGCATCCGGTCCGGGAGACAGGGTCTTGATTCTCTCGATCTCTTTTGCCAGGAACGGCGAAGGCCGCTCTCCCAGGAATGAATCCTGCGACTCAAAGCGCGCATTCCATTTGATCCGGTCCGATTCCACATTTATCCCCGATCAGGACTCTTCCTTCCTGATGCCGTACCTCTTTATTTTTCGATACATGGTAACCATGTTCATGCCGGCTTCACGCGCCGCCGAGTCGATGTTGCCGCCGTGCCGCTTCAGAAGGCCTGTCAGCAGATCTGCTTCAAAACGCTCCAGAGCCGTAGTGTAGGGTACGTCAGGGGAGATCTGCTTTGCTTCGTGTGAAACGGCGCTTCGCTCCGGATCATGTTCGATGAACTGTGCCAGAGTATCTATGGAGATAAACTCTCCCGTTTCAATTGCCATACAGGCTTCGATGACATTTTTCAGCTGCCTGATATTGCCGGGCCATTCACATGCGCACAAGACCTTCATGGCCTCGCTCTCGAAACCTTTGATTGCGGTTTTGAACTTCTGGTTCTGAAGCAGGACAAAGTGGGCAGCGAGCAGCGGGATATCGTTGCGGCGTTCACGCAAGGGGGGGAGGTGAATAGTGACAACGTTCAAGCGATAATAGAGGTCTTCTCGAAAAGCCCCGCTTTTTATCGCTTCTTTCAGGTCTGAGTTGGTCGCGGAGAGGACCCGTACGTCAACCCGTGTCGGGGTGGTGTCTCCCAGTCGGTTGAACTCTTTCTCCTGAAGAAACCGGAGCAGCGTTTTTTGAACATTCATCGGCAGGTTTCCAACCTCATCGAGAAAGAGCGTGCCACCGTTGGCTGCTTCCAGAAGCCCGCAGCGGCTTTCCGTTGCTCCGGTAAATGCACCCTTCTTATAGCCGAACAGTTCGCTTTCAAGCAGGTTCTCCGGTAATGCACCACAATTGATGGCAACGAATCTTTTCTCGTGGCGGGGGGAGTTGTAATGGATTGCCTGTGCGATCAACTCTTTTCCGGTGCCGGATTCACCGGTAACAAGGATTGATGTATCCCGGACGGCAACTTTGCCGACCCGCTCCAATACGCTCTTCAGTCCTTCGCAGGAGCCGATGATGTTTTCAAAGCGGAATTTTTCTTCAAGCTCGGCGCGCAGTTCGCGGTTTTCTTCGAGCAGCTGTCTTTGCTGCAGGGCATTTTTTACCCGATAGACAAGCTCATCAGGCTCGAACGGCTTGGTCAGCATGTCGTACGCCCCTTTTCGAAGCGCCTGAATCGACATTTCAACGGTTGCATATGCAGTTATCATGATAACCGGAATGTCATGCTGCTTGGCTTTAATCCCCTGCAATACCTCCAGTCCGCTCATGCCGGGCATTTTTATGTCGCTGATGACCAGATCCCACGCGGAGGCTTTGAATTCCTCGACCGCTTTTTGGGGTGATGTGAAGGATCGTACCAGATAGCCATGGTCCAGCAGGATCTGTTCCATCATCCGGCAGAGCCCCGCTTCATTGTCAATCAGTAAAATACGTTTTTTATCGGACACTTATAATTCCCCCTGCTCTGTCGGCAGTGTGACGGTGACACGTGTTCCCTTGCCGACGACACTTTCAATATGGATCTCGCCATGGTGCTGCTCGACAATCTGCCGGGTGATGGCCAGACCCAGTCCTGTTCCGCGAGCTTTGGTCGTGTAGAAGGGCTCAAAAATTTTTTCCAGACTCTCCGGCGGGATACCGCCGCCGCTGTCGCTGAAAGTTATGCGTACATGTCCCGCATCGATCGCCTCGGTGCTGACAGTCAGATTCCCGCCATTCGGCATGGCCCCGCCGGCGTTCAGGATCAGATTTATCGCGACCTGGCGCATCTGGTCACCATCCATTTCAACCAGGGGGAGGCCGCTTGCGAGGCTGGTGCCGATCGTTATGCCACGCATATCGGTATGATTTGCGGCAAAATCGACAATCTGCTGCAGAAGCACATTGAGATCGGTCGGTTCGAGCGTCGGACGCGGAGTGCGGGCGTAGGAGAGCAGGTCCTGAACTATTTTTTTGCAGCGCTTGCTTTCCCGCTTGATTTCGTGGATGTATTGGTAGTTCGGGTCATCTTCGTTCATCTTGCTTTCCAGGTAGCCCGCATAACCCAGGATGACACCAAGCGGGTTATTGATCTCATGGGCAACCCCCGATGACAGTACGCCCAGTGAAGCCATTTTCCCCTGCTGGGCAAGACTCGATTCAATCGCCTTGTTGCGCTGAATGATGTCGGTCATGCGATTGAAGGCACTCCCCATCTCGGCCAGTTCATCCTCACCGGTGACGTTCATCCGTTCGTCAAAATTTCCGCGTTTGACACGCTTGATGACCGTCATCATGTGCGTGATCGGACGGGTAATAATTGTCGAGGCCCAAAAAACCAGCGCTGTTGCCGCGACTCCGACGACAAGGATCAGAAGTGCCATGCTGACCAGAATATGTGTTTTGATCTTGTTCGCTTCCTGATAGAACTCATCCTCGTATGATCCGACTGCGACGATCCAGTCCCATGGCTCGAAGTATTCATAGCGTACGATTTTCATCCGGGCGGCGGTATCGGTACGATTTTTCCAGGGATACCGAATCCAGCCGCTTTTCTTGCTGCACATCTCCCTGATGAAGCTGTTGCCATTCAGGTCCTGAGCATCGATCAGGTTCTTTCCTTCCGAATCGGGGTGGACCGTAAAGGTGCCTTTACTGTCCATGCAGAATATGTAGCCGCTTGTACCGACTTTTTTGGCTCGAATGCTCTCTTTGAGTTTTGCGAACGATTGCCGTTCAAAGGCTGCGTCTCCGACAGTTTCGTCAAGATAGCCGCCGGAGGCAATTATCCAGTCCCATTGGCGGAAATATTTGTAGGCGACCACTTTTGTGCGGGGCTTTGTATCTCCCAGAACCGCATTGCGCCATGGGTAGGTTATGAACAGCGTCTCGCCAGGCTTGCTGGCCCGGGCCGCGGCGCACATTTCGCGGATGAAGTAACGGCCGTTTTCATCCCGCTCATCAAATACGTTTTCACCTTCACGGGCGATATGGGCCTGAAGATCGCCTCGGCTGGTCATGGCATATATATAGCCGCTCTCGCCGACGTTTATTTTTTTCAGCGCCTGTCGTGCTTCACTCTGGGCCGTTTTCAGATCAAGCCGCCCTTGGGCATGCTGGTTCTGTTCGGTTGCGACAAGGTTGTATGACAGTGCCGTCAGCGTCGCCAGCTCATTATTGAGGTTTCGCACCTTGTCAAGTTTATAGACCTGAAACTGCTGATGGTGGGAATTGAGCAGGTCGATGCAGAATGCGGAGAGGTGCTGCAGATCGTCTTTGCTGGTTTTGGTGATACCGCGGTACGCCTGCTCGTTGGCGATGTAGCCGATTACTCCGGCTACGACAAAAATAGGAGTTATCACCAGCGGCAAAACCAGCGTCAGCAACTTTCCGCGGAGTTTCAGTTTATTGAGGAATGATTTCATGTTGACCAGAGTGAATTGAATAAGTGAATTTTACGTTCTATTCCCTCCGGTTTATAAGGTATGTCCGGGCTAAATGCAACAGTGACTGGTTGTGAAGAATCTTGAGGCATGTAAATCTGGTTTTAAGGGCTTCTTTCATTGCCCAAAAGCGAACTGTCATTGCCGGTACAGGCTTTTGGCGGGTTACGTGCCGTTAAAGCTCTGGTTGAGCGATATGTACTTGCTTATTACATGCATATGGCATGCATACCTCGGCCCCCCCCGCGACGGTACAGCTTGACTTTTCTAC
>JBAVTM010000450.1:0-13194 GCA_049696195.1 Desulfuromonadaceae bacterium
CTCAGTTCCGCAAGTATCCTGAAGGTCGCCTCGTGGGTCACCAGTCTTTCCCCATAGCGCCCCACGGTTCGTGCAATTGCCAAAAAACGTATACTTGCCGAAGGTAAAAAGTAATTAAAGGCTGCCCCGCTGCTGCCGGAAACAGCCATGGAAGCAATGAACCAGCCTGAAACCGCCATCAGCAAGGTATTTGCGATAATAACCACGACACCCAGCAGAATGCCGGCACCCATCCAGAGCCACCGGCTCCTGGATATCTTAAGAAAACGGATAAGCTCGATCATTCCGGCGCCTCCCACGACGCCAGAAAATCGGCTGGAGATGCGATCCGTTCGACATGTCCATCGATCATCTCTGCAACTCTATCAGCACAGGCGAGGGTCTGTTCACGATGGCTGATAACCAGAACCGTTCGCCCATGGGCCACCCTTGTCAAGGCCTCGCCCACCAACTTCTCGTTTTCCGGGTCGAGTCCGGCAGTCGGTTCGTCCAGGATTACCACTGTTGCCTGACACAAGTATGCCCTGGCAAGAGCCAGGCGCTTCAGCTCCCCACCGGACAATCCGGCACCGCGGTCTCCCAGGATGGTGTCAAGTCCATGGGGCAGGCGGTTGATGAATTGGCGGGCAGAAGCAGCTTCAAGGGCGGCATTGATTGCACCCTGATCGGCGTCCGGGCGCCCCAGGAGAAGATTTTCACGCACCGTACCGGATGAGAAATAGGGAGTTTGCGGCACCCAGGCAATCCTGGATCTCCAGGAATCGGGGGCAAGTGTCGTCAGGTCATGGCCATTGATAAGAATTCGCCCTGATTCAGGTCTGGCCAATCCGGCCAGTAGCCGTGCCAGGGTGGTCTTTCCCGCCCCGCTTTCGCCGGCCAGCGCCGTGATGCTGCCGGGCGGTAATTCGAGATCAACCGCGGAAACCCCTCCCCTGTTGCTGCCATAGCGGAAAGAAACTCCCTCAAAGAGAACGGCTGGTGGACCTTCCGGTGCAGGCACGGATCCCGAAAATCCCTCAGGAGACGGTTTGGCCAGTAGTGGCGCTATCCGTTCAGCAGCAGCCCCGCCCTGCATCCTGGCATGGTATGAGAGTCCCAGATTGCGCAGCGGCAGGTAGAATTCAGGCGCCATGAGCAGCACGAAGAGACCTTCCTGAAGAGAAAGAGCTCCCGAGAGGAGCCTGAAACCGATGATCACCGCCACCACGGCGGTTCCGACCGTGGCAAAAAATTCCAGAGCAAATGCGGACAAAAAGGCCACTCGCAATACAGCCATGGTGGCGAAGCGATATTCCTCGGAAACGCGAGCCACGGTCGCCGCTTCTTTTTTTGCAGCACCGAAAATAATGAGATCAGGCAGCCCCTGAACCAGATCGAGCAGATGTCCGGCCATTCTGGAGAGACGCCCCCATTGACGTCGATGGAGCTTTTCGGATCCCTGGCCGATCAGAATCATGAACAGGGGGATAAAGGGTGCGGAAAAGAGCAGCACCAATCCTGAGCGCCATTCGGAAGGAACGATTATGATCAGGAACATGAGCGGCAGGACCGCCGCGAGGATAAGTTGGGGAAGAAACCGGGTGAAATAGGGTTCCAGCTCATCGACACCCTTGGTAATGGTTTCAATCAAAGGGCCGGTTTCATTTCCCGCCAGTCCGGCGGGCCCTAACGACAGAATCCTGCGGTACAGTTTGCTCCTTACCGCCTCTTTGACTCTGGCAGCAGCCGATGCAGACTTTTTTTCCAGAATATATGTGCAGATGCCGCGTCCTGCAGCAATCAGAGCGAGTGCCCCGGCAATCGGCAAAATAGCCGTCACACCCTCACCCTGCATAACGACCCGCTGACAGGCTGAAGCCAGCAGGCGGGCCTGAAAGACCACGAGCAGCCCGATGGCAGCGGCCAGAAAAATGACGTAATACAGCAGCCCACTTATTTTTCTGGCCTCTGCAAGCAACCAGAGTTCCGCGCTGTTATCCCGGAGTGCGCTGTTTTCGGCACTCTCTTCAGAAAGTTCAGTCATAGAGGGCGATGCGTGCAGAAGCGGATGCTATTCCCACTCGATTGTTGCCGGGGGCTTGCTGGAAATATCATAGACGACCCGGTTGATGCCCTTTACCTCGTTGATAATGCGGCCGCTGATGCGGGCCAGATCTTCGTATGGCATCGGATACCAGCCGGCGGTCATGAAATCCTTGGTTTCCACAGCCCGCAGCGCGACGACATACTCATAGGTGCGGCCGTCGCCCATGACGCCGACGCTCTTGACCGGCAGAAACACCGCAAAGGCCTGGCTGATCTTGTCATAATGCCCGGAGGCATAGAGTTCCTCGATATAAATGGCATCAGCCCGGCGCAGGATATCGCAATATTCCTTTTTCACTTCGCCGAGAATCCTCACCCCCAGACCAGGGCCGGGAAAGGGGTGACGCCAGACCATCTGGCGGGGCAGGCCGAGTTCTTCCCCGATGGCCCGCACCTCATCCTTGAACAGCTCCCTGAGCGGCTCCAGCAGTTTGAGTTTCATATATTCCGGCAGACCGCCGACATTGTGATGACTCTTGATATTATGGGCCTTGCCGGTTTTTGCCCCGGCCGATTCAATGACATCAGGGTAGATGGTTCCCTGGGCCAGCCAGTTTGCATCCGCAATCAGTTTCGACTGCTCTTCGAAAATATCGACGAACAGCCCGCCGATGATCTTGCGTTTCCGTTCAGGATCACTCTCACCGGCCAGTGCTGACAGGAAGCGCTGTTCCGCATCAACCCGGATCACCTTGACCCCCAGGTTCTGGGCAAAGGTCGCCATAACCTGGTCACCCTCCCCCAGACGCAACAGACCGTTATCGACAAAGACGCAGATCAGCTGATCGCCGATAGCGCGGTGGATCAAGGCTGCGGCAACCGAGGAGTCAACACCACCGGAGAGTCCGAGAATGACGGTATCACTCCCGACACGGGTGCGGATGCGTTCAATGGAATCTTCGATAATCTGGCCGGGAGTCCATAATCCGGTGCAGCCGCAGACCCTCCGTACAAACGTGTCGATGAACTGTTCGCCGCGCGGCGTATGGTTAACCTCCGGATGAAACTGCACTCCGTAGAGATTCCTGCTGACATCCTGAATTGCACAGACCGGGGCGTTGGCGGTCTCGGCAACAATTTCGAAACCGTCCGGCACCCGGGCAACGTGGTCACCGTGACTCATCCAGACCGGACTGGTGCCATCGACGAAGAACCCGTCAAATAGCGGCCCCGGAGCCCCGACAGAGAGCAGTTCGGCATGACCGAACTCACGTTTGCCCGCCGGCACCACCTCGCCGCCGAAATGTCGGCTCATCAGCTGCATGCCGTAGCAGATTCCCAGAACCGGCACCCCCAGCTCGAACAGTTCCTCTGCAACGGAGGGAGCGCCCGGATCATAGACCGAACAGGGGCCACCGGAAAGAATGATCCCGCTGGGGGCAAAAGTACGGATTGCACCCAGGTCCATGTCAAAGGGGTGCAGCTCGCAATACACATGTGCTTCACGGACCCGGCGGGCGATCAACTGGGTGTACTGGGAACCAAAATCGAGGATCAGAATTTTCTGGCTGTGGATATCGGACATAAGCATACCTTTACACTGAATTGATTTATGCTGCGAACAGAATGTACTTGGAAATGGGACCGGGAATGTGTTTCAGATAAGAAGACTATTATGATCCTGTTTATTGCAAATCAAATATACCATTGTGATCTGGATGTCAATCATAGAACGAAAAATGCCCCGGTTATCCGACCCGGGGCATTCCATTCAGATAATTCAATTGCCGACGCGGTAATTAGGCGCTTCTTTTGTGATCGTAACATCGTGAACGTGAGACTCTTTAAGCCCCGCACCGGTGATGCGGATAAAGCGCCCCTTATCCTGCAGCTCCTTGATGGTTCCGCAGCCGGTATACCCCATTCCGGAACGGAGCCCTCCGAGCAGTTGGTGAATATTGGCCGACAGCGGTCCGCGCAGCGGAACCATCCCTTCGATCCCCTCCGGAACCAGCTTGACGTCATCTCCGACATCCGACTGGAAATAACGATCCTTGCTCCCGTCTTTCATGGCACCGATGGAGCCCATGCCGCGATAACTCTTATAGGTACGTCCCTGATACAGCACCGTATCGCCGGGTGACTCCTCGGTACCGGCAAACAGAGAACCGATCATGATGCAATCGGCTCCGGCCGTTACCGCCTTGGGAAGATCGCCGGAGTACTTGATGCCACCGTCTGCAATAACCGGAACGCCGTATTTGTGGGCCATGCGGGAACATTCATGAATTGCGGTAATCTGGGGGACCCCGACGCCGGCCACAACGCGGGTTGTACAGATCGAACCGGGGCCGATTCCGACCTTTATGCCGTCGACACCGGCCTTGATCAAAGCCTCGGCCGCCTCGGCTGTGGCTATATTTCCGGCTATGATCTCACACCCCGGGAAGGTTGACTTTGCACGCTGCACAGCATCTATGACACCTTGTGAATGACCATGCGCAGTATCAATAACGATCACGTCCACCCCGGCTTTGATCAGGGCCTCCATGCGCGCTTCCATTTCAGCAGTGGGTCCGACCGCCGCTCCGACCCGAAGACGTCCCAGGCTGTCCTTGCAGGCGAAGGGATATTTTTTGACCTTCTCGATATCCTTGATGGTGATCAACCCCTTCAGATAACGGTCGTCATCAACTACCAACAGCTTCTCTACACGGGTATGTTTAAGGATCTCCTTGGCCTGCTCCAGCGTTGTCCCGACCGCCACGGTCACCAGGTTGCGCTTGGTCATGCGGGCCGAGATCGGCAGGTCGAACTCGGTCTCGAAGCGCAGATCACGATTGGTCAGAATACCCACCAGTTTGCCGTTGGCCTTCGTGACCGGCACGCCGGAGATGCGATAACGCCGCATGATATCCAGCGCTTCACTGATTTTTTGCGTCGGACGCATCGTGATCGGATCAACGATCATGCCTGACTCGCTCTTTTTTACCTTATCGACTTCATATGCCTGTGCCTCGATCGAAAGGTTCTTGTGAATGATGCCAAGACCCCCTTCCCGGGCCATACAGATAGCGGTACGCGCCTCGGTAACCGTGTCCATGGCCGCACTCACCAACGGAATGTTCAGCGATATGTTTCGGGAAATTCTGGTAGTAAGGTTGGCATCGCGGGGGAGAATCAGTGAATGGGCGGGAACAAGCAGGACATCATCGAAGGTCAGCCCTTCGGTCAGTTTGTCGTAGTGCATGGACAACTCCTTGCTGATGAAAATTTTATAGAAGTTAGTACAGCGTACCGGTCAAGTCAAGGGAAATGGTCTTGACATTGCGTATACTTTACGGGATAGCAACTGAGGCGACAATCGATATCCAGGTCATATATTTCAAGACCTTAACATTTCACAGGTCGGTCAGGTTCACACAGATCCGGACCGGGATCATCGGGGCACAAACTCCTCCCTGGAGCCGATCCGTCCGAGCGTCGCAACGATCAATCTGGCGGCATCCTCCAGATCGGCCAGCGAGACCGTCTCGACCGGGGTGTGCATGTAGCGGAGCGGTATCTTCACCAGTGCCGTCGCGACACCGCCGCGCGAAATCTGCATGACATTGGCATCCGTGCCGGTAGCCCGCGGGGTGGCGGTATGCTGGATCGCAATCTTTTCACTCGAAGCCGTTTTTGACAACAGTTCAAGCAGGTGCGGGTTGATATTGGCGCCGCGGGCCAGAATCGGACCTTTGCCCAGTGCAACCTCGCCGTTGTGTTTCTTCTCCACATCCGGCTGATCGGTGGCAAAATCGACCTCAACACAGATGCCGACATCCGGATTGACAGTGTAGCAGCTGGTTGTGCCCCCCCGCAGACCGATTTCTTCCTGAACCGAAGATACTCCGTACAGGTCGACGGCAAGTTTTTTGCCGGAAGCGGCCACCTGACGCAGCACCTCGGCCACCACAAAACAGCCGGCTTTGTCATCGAACCCGCGTGAGGCGACCCGGTCGCCGTGCAGTCGGGTAAAGGCGCTCTCAAAGGTTACCGCATCCCCTACCCTGACCAGCTTCTGCGCCTCTTTTTTGTCGCTCGCTCCGATGTCGATATACTGTGATTCCAGCTTGACGACCGTTTCGCGGTCCTTGGCGTCCATCAGGTGAATCGGCTTCTTGCCGATCACCCCCGGCAGTGTTCCGGCGGCAGTATGCACATTCACCCGCTTGCCCGGCGTCAGATGGGCATCCACCCCGCCGACGGCGGCGAAATAAAGGAACCCCTTGTCGTCAATGTACTTGATCTGAAGGCCGATCTCGTCGGTATGGCCGACGATCATTACCCGGGGAAGATCCTTCCCACGGCCGCTGATCCGGCCGAATACATTGCCCATGACATCGGTTGTCAGTTCGTCGCAAAACGGGGTGACATACTCGCGGAACACGCGCTGGGCCGGCTGTTCATAACCGGAGGGACTGGGGGCGTCAAGGAGTCGTTCAAGAAATTTCAGTGATTCTTTGCGCATCGGTTACACCTCGTGAATGGAATAGTGAAGATCTTTTATAATTGAATAAATAGTAGCTGTTTCTTCAGTTTCTACTTTAAGTTCTTCCTTCTTCAGAGCATCGTCAGGAACAATCTGCATCCGCACCCCTCGATCGGCCTGACTCTGCACATTACATCTCTTCACTCCCACCACATCCGACAACCGCTCCGGGTGGCAGTACACGGTCACACAACCGCCGGGCGGGACAAAGCGGGTAATAAGATCCGCATAAAGCCGTGAACGGACCAGCTGTCCCAATGCCGGGTGCCAGCAGCCTGCCAGTATACTTCCGGCATCAAGACCATGATCGGCCTGCAAGCCGATGCGGATCACCGGTATCCCCGCCTGCATGGCACGCTGCAGAAGCAGCGTGCAGAGTGACACTCCACGATCCAGGGAGAGCGGAATGAACTCCCCGGCCTCATAACGCCGTGCCAACCCGGTCCCCTGCAGTACGACCGTCGGATAGATGCGGAGAAAATCGGCACCTGCGGAAATAACCTGTTCCAGGGACGCAAGCGATGACCCCGGAGTATCACCCGGCAGTCCCGGCATCAGCTGGGCCCCGGCGTAGAGCCCCCTGTTTTTGACACAGCGGATGGCGGAGAGTGAATCAGCAGCGGAATGGCCCCGCCCGGATGCCGCCAGGACAGCGTCATCGGTCGACTGCACCCCCAGTTCGATCGTACGGACGCCTCTCTCCGCCAACCACACCACACGACCTGCATCGATGTAATCGGGACGGGTTGATATTCTGACCGAGGCAAGCGCTCCTGACTCCAGAAGCGGCTGCAGTGGGGCCAGCAGTTCCGACTGTATTTCTTCAGGGAGCGCGGTAAAGGTGCCGCCGAAAAAAGCGACCTCCAGAGGACGCTCCCCTGCAGTCGACCGCCAGAGATCAACCCGTGCCAGGATCTGCTCTGTGGTGGGAAGAACTCCGCTTGCTCCGGAAATTGCCCGTTGATCGCAAAAAACGCAGGTATGCGGGCACCCCTGGTGGCTGATGAAAAATGGAACCGTGACCGGTTTCACGCCGCCTGCCCGGCAGTCAACTGGAGTTTGTCCAGCGCCCCGGCGGCAGCGGCCTGCTGGGCTATTTTTTTTGATTTTCCCTGGCCGACGCCGATGACCTGGTCGTCGACCAGAATCTGAAAACGGAACAGGCGATCGTGCGGAGGTCCGGATTCCTCCACCATCCGGTATTCCGGAGGGGAGCTGCCATGGGACGACAGATACTCCTGCAGCTCACTCTTCGAATCGCGCCCCAAAACAAGGGACTCCGGAGCGGCAACCAACTCCTCAAAGAGCCCGGCAACCAGAGACCGCGCCGCCTGGAGTCCGCCATCCCGATAGAGCGCGGCGATCAGAGCCTCCAGAACATCGGCAAGAATAGAATCCTTCTCCCGGCCGGCGGTCTGTTCCTCGCCACGCCCGAGCAGGACAAACCTCCCGATTTTCAGCCTTCGAGCCCGGTCAGCCAGAATATCCTGACCTGCAAGTCGTGAGCGGAGCTGCGACAGAGCACCCTCATCCCAATCCGGATACCGTACGTACAGCATTTCGGCCAGCAGCATCCCCAATACGGCATCACCAAGGAATTCGAGGCGCTGGTAGTCCCCCCCGTGACTTTCACTGACTTCATGCAGATAGGACGGGTGCGTCAGGGCCATGACAAGAAGGCTCGGATCACGGAACGAATATTCCAGCTGCTGCTCAAGTTGTTGAACATTCATCGACATAGAACACCTCGAAACTGTCAAACTATAGTCACCGGATCATATTTTGGCAACCGAAAGTCGCAGGTCGATGGGTAAATATGGGAATTTAAGTTGATAATTCAGTGCCGCTTCCCTATAATTCATCTTTTACATTTAACGGTACAGTTTACTATGCAAATCAGGGTGATGCACGTGGGTTATTTCATTACATTTGAAGGTGTTGAGGGGTGTGGCAAGACCACCCAGATCAAGCTTCTGAACGATTTCCTCTCGGCTCGCGGCATGATCACGGTTCTGACCCGCGAGCCGGGCGGCTGCCCGATAGCCGATAAAATCCGTACGATCCTGCTGGATGCCGAGAATCTGGCTCTTTCTCCCCTGGCCGAACTGATGCTGTATGCTGCCGCCCGTGCCCAGCATGTCACCGAGGTTATCTCTCCGGCCCTCATCGCTGGAAAAATTGTCCTTTGCGACCGTTTCTGCGATGCAACGGTGGCGTATCAAAGCTTCGGGCGCGGCATTGACCGGAGCGTTATCGATACCCTTAATCTTCAAGCCTGCCAAGGGGTATCACCCGACCTGACGGTTCTTGTCGATTGTGACCCGCGCGTTGGCCTGGAGCGCGCACGCCGCAGAATAGAGGCGACCAGCGGCCCCCGCGAGGAACGTTTCGAACTGGAGGCGCTGGCCTTCCATCAGCGGGTTCGCACCGGCTACCGGCAGCTGGCGGCTGACCAGCCGGACCGCTTTTTGATCATCGACGGTTCTGATGGTATCGAAGAGATTTTTGCCGCTATTTCCGCACAGGTAGTATCACGGATTCCGGAGACACTTCGTGCCGTTTGCTGATATTCTGGGACATGACCGGATTGTTGAGGTTTTGCGGCGCTCCCTGAGCGGCGGAAAAACCGCGCATTCCTATCTGTTTGAAGGCGTTCCCGGATCCGGCCGGAAAAAGACCGCACTGACACTGATTCAGGCGCTTTTCTGCACCGCGCTGCCGGATGATGCCTGTGGTGTCTGCCCTTCATGCCGCAAGATCGACGGGGGCAACCACCCGGACATTCATCTGATCTCGCCGTTGCCGGATAAACGGGACATCAGTATCGAGCAGTTACGGGAAATGCAGCACATACTGTCGTTGCGCCCATACGAAGCGCCCCGCAAGGCGTGCATCATAGATCCGGCCGAACGGATGAGCGTGAGCGCTGCCAACTCACTGCTGAAAACGCTGGAAGAGCCGCCCGGTAATGCCCTGATTATCCTGCTGACTGAAAATGCCGGGATGCTGCTGCCGACGGTCCGCTCTCGCTGCCAACTGGTCAGGTTTGCGCCGCTTTCTCCGGAACACGTACTGTCACTCCTTGAGCTGGGCGGGATGGCGCCTGAAGCGGCGGCGCTGGTCGCACCGATGGCCGGCGGCAGCATGCAGAGAGCCCTGGAACTGGACAATGAATCACTTGTGGTGCGCCGGGAAGCGGTATTGTCCAGAATGAGCCAACTGAATATTCACAAGATTGCAACCGTTTTTGATGCCGCCGAAGAGCTGTCCGGCAACCGGGACGCCACCCTTGAGCTGCTTGACATGCTGCTCTCCTTCTACCGTGATGCGGTTCATCTTGGAGCGGGGAACGGAGACATTGTCAACCGCTCGGTCAGGTCTGCGATCGAATCGATTGCAACCAGGCGGTCATTCCCCCGTAACCTCGAGTTGCTTGAGCGCATCTATGAAACAAGACGCGATGTCCAGCGCAATGCTAATCCCAAGCTGGCTCTTGATCATTTGTTTATGAGTATGGCCGATGTCGGCAGGTAAACCGTAATAATCGTACAGCGGTCACACACACGCTGTATCCCCCCATGGATTAAGAGGAGGTCTTTTTGTCACATATAGTAACAATTCAATTTATCGCAGCCGGCAAGTTGTATGATTTCGATGCCGGATCGCTGGATCTTGTCAAGGGAGACCGTGTTGTCGTTGAAACAGAGCGGGGCGTAGGGGTCGGACAGGTGATCAAGCCGCCTGTGGAAAAAGAAGGGGCAGCCGGTTCTCTGGCGCTTGTCAAGCGCAAGGCTACGCCGGAAGATATGGCGACAGTCGAGCGAATTTCCCAGAAGGAGCAGGAGGCCTACCGCTTCTGCGTCAACCGGATTATCGAACGCGCCATGCCGATGAAGCTGGTACGGGTTGAATACCAGTTCGACAGCAGCAAGGCGGTCTTTTTCTTTACCGCGGATGGTCGGGTCGATTTCCGTGACCTGGTAAAAGATCTCGCCCACTCTTTTCATACCCGCATCGAAATGCGTCAGATCGGGGTGCGCGATGAAGCAAAGATGACCGGGGGCATCGGCATCTGCGGCCGCGAACTCTGCTGCAGTTCATGGCTGCGGGATTTCCAGCCGGTATCGGTCAAGATGGCCAAAGAGCAGAACCTGGCGCTCAATCCCAACAAGATTTCCGGACAATGCGGGCGGCTGCTTTGCTGCCTCGATTATGAATACGATACCTATTGCTGCCTGCGCAAAAACTTCCCGAAATCAGGCAAACGGGTCCGCACCGTCAACGCAGTCGGTGTGGTCGATAAAATCAATATCCTGACCGGAAATATTACCCTCAAGCTTGACGACAACAAGATAATCGTCATCAAGCGTGATGAAATTCTTGGAGATGGCGCTCCCGCCGCGGCTCCGGTTACCGCCGCTGTCCCTGCGGCGCCCCGCTCTCCCCAGCGCACACGGGAACGGCGCCCCGAACAGCGTCGCAAACAGGAAAAGACGTCTCTCGAATCATACACGCAAGGCGAAAGCACCGAGAAGGCTTTGCCGACGCCGCCTGCGCAGCGGGAAAGCACTGCAGCGACGACTCCGGCGGAAACCCCTAAGACCGGGCAGCCGCGCAAAAAGCATCGTTCCCGCAAACATGGCCACCGCAAACCGTCCGGCACCTCCCCGGACGGCAGCACATCGACATCATCACCGACACCGTCATCAGGAGCCTGATATGAAACCGACCTTTTATGTGACCACCCCGATCTATTATGTGAACGATGTGCCGCATATCGGCCACGCCTATACTACGGTAGCCGGCGATGTTCTGGCCCGCTACAAAAGGCTGATGGGATACGACGTCTATTTTCTGACCGGCAGCGATGAACATGGCCAGAAGGTTGAAAAGGCGGCCACCACCGCCGGAGAAACGCCGCTGGAACTGGCCGATCGGGTGGTCAAGCGTTTTCAGGCACTCTGGGAGCGGCTGGGGATATCCCACAACGACTTTATCCGCACCACCCAGGAGCGCCACAAAAACGGCGTCAGCAGGATCTTCAAGGACATCCTCGACAAGGGGGACATCTACCTCGGCGAATATGAGGATTGGTACTGCACCCCCTGCGAAACCTTCTGGACCGAGACCCAGCTGATCGAAGGACGCTGTCCCGACTGCAACCGCCCGGTGGAAAAGCTCAAGGAAGAGTCATACTTCTTTCGCATGAGCAAATACCAGGACCAGCTGCTGGCACACATCGAGGCCAACCCGGACTTCATCCAGCCCAAGAGCAAGCGCAACGAGATCATCTCGTTCATCAAGGAGGGGCTGCGCGACCTGTCGGTTTCGCGTACCACCTTCTCCTGGGGCATCCCGGTGCCGGGCAACGACCGTCACATCATCTACGTCTGGTTCGACGCCCTGACCAACTACATCACTGCCCTCGGCTATCCCGATGAATCCGGCAACTACGGACGCTACTGGCCGGTTGACGTCCACCTGATCGGCAAGGACATCCTCCGCTTCCATGCCGTTTACTGGCCGACCTTTCTGATGGCGGCCGGCCTGCCTTTGCCGAAGAAGGTCTTCGCCCACGGCTGGTGGACGGTTGAAGGGCAGAAGATGAGCAAGAGCCTGCAGAACGTGGTGGAACCGAACATGCTGATCGACAAATACGGCGTGGACGCGGTCAGGTACTTCCTGCTTCGCGAAGTGCCCTTCGGCCTGGACGGCGATTTTTCCCATACCGCCCTCGTCCAGCGGATCAACTCCGACCTGGCCAACGATATCGGTAACCTGCTCAGCCGCTCCACCGCGATGGCGGTCAAATATTTTGGCGGCGTTCTTCCTGCGGCAGACCGGATGGAGGAGGCGGATCAGGCTTTGAAGCTGAAAACAGAGGAAATGGTTACAATTGTCGATAAATTCATCGATGAAATGGCATTCAGCAAGGCACTCCAGGCTATCTGGGAGGTCATCTCGGCAGGCAACAAATACATTGATGACATGGCGCCCTGGACGCTGGCAAAAGATCCGGCCCGGAGCAGCCGCCTTGCCACGGTCATGTACACCCTCCTCGAATCGCAACGCGTCACGCACTGCATCCTGTCTGCGTTTCTACCGGCAACTTCTGAAAAAGCACTGGCTTCCCTGGGATGGAATGAAGAAGTTTCTAAAGAGGGGCTGGCGTGGGGCGGTTTGAAAACGGGAACCGTAATAACCAAGACCGAGGCGCTCTTTCCGAGGATGGAGGAGTAGCAGTACTGCTTCCCTGGTTATATCCTTTCGGGTGGTTGTGACAGCAACCGCCCGATGGCTTCAATCACCTCATCCGGCGAAATAGCGCTTATACAGCGGGCAGCAATGGGACATGGCGGGATAGTTCCAAAGATTGAACAGGGCGCACAGGATAGATGTCGGCTCATAACAACATGTCTATCGCCCTGTGGCGCCCACTTTGCTGCACTGCTTGGCCCAAATAACGATACTGTAGGAATATCCAGACCGGCGGCAATATGCAAAACCCCGGAATCACCACTTATCACCAGACGGGAACGAGCAATTACCGCCGCAGTTTCTGACACTGTCGTCATCCCCGCAAGGTTAAGCCCCGCGTCACCGACAATTTCATCACCATCGGCACGATCTTCCTC
>JBAVTM010000451.1:0-4255 GCA_049696195.1 Desulfuromonadaceae bacterium
TCCGCGCCACAATTCGAATCTGCCGGGGGACAGGCTGACTGGGGCCGTTTCGTGGCCTTTGTCAACGAGAAGGATCGCCAGCTCGGATCGGTGCTTGAGCATGGCAGTCCGCTCAAGCAGGAGAGCGGGTTGATGGAAATCGGCTTTCCCGCTGGCAGCTACTATCTGACCGCAGCCCAGGACGCCGAATTTATCGCCGACGTACAGGGGTTGGCCTGCACCTTTGGGGGGGGGAACACCGTCATTCGGGTAAAATCGATTGAAGCCGGCTTCGCCGACGCGCCGCTCTCATTGGCCGAAAAAAAAAAGAGTGACGCCGAACAGCACCTGGAAGAGCTGAAGCAGGAGGTTGAAAGCCATCCGGTGATCAAAGAGGCAGAGCGGGTGTTCGGCTGCAGCATTACTGATGTACGGGAATTCTAGCGGTTCCTGGCGTTACTACGAAAAAATGAGGGGGAAGAGATGTCAAAGGGATTAGCGAATATCATGAAGCAGGCCCAGATGATTCAGCAGAAGATGGCCAGGCTGCAGGAAGAGGCCACCCAGAAAACTGCCACGGCAACGTCCGGTGGCGGAGCCGTAACGATCATGGTCAACGGCAAAAATGAAATAATTTCACTGGAAATAAAAAAAGAAGCGGTCGACCCGAATGACGTTGAAATGCTGCAGGACCTTGTCATTACCGCTGCCAATGAGGCACTGAAGAAAGTTCACGCCGAAATGGGAGATGAAATGTCTAAAATCACCGGCGGCATGAGCATCCCCGGACTTTTCTAACAATTCAAGCCGGTTGCAGCTTTTTTCTGCATTTCCGGCGGCAATTTACATTTTAATTTGACTAAATGTTTTAGTTCGGCTAATAGTAACCGGTGGATACAGTGTCTTCATCTGCTGTATCGGTTCGGTCACAGATTCTTGATTTTAATGCTCCTCCATGGTTTTCGGTCAAAGTTTGACCCGCCCAGAGCGGGGGAGCTTCTTTTTTAACCACGCTATAATACTAAAAAAATGTTTTATTTGTGCCGGAATTTATGTTAACAAAATCATCCTCATTGATGCGATTGGTAGGAGAATTGAAGAAGTTGCCGGGGATCGGAGAACGGACTGCGCTCCGTCTGGCTTTTCATCTTCTTAAATCGCCACGGAATCTGACAGCGTTATCGGAATCGCTCTGTGAGGTTCGTGACCGGGTACGCCCTTGCTCAACCTGTTTTGCCATTACGGAGAACGATCCGTGTTCCATCTGCTCCGGCAACCGCGACGCCGGCATTATCTGCGTCGTTGAAAACTCGCAGGATCTGATGGCCCTGGAGCGGAGCAACGCCTATCAGGGCGTATACCATGTCCTGGAGGGGGCCATCTCGCCGCTGTCAGGAATCGGACCGGCCAATCTCAGGATCACGGAGCTTCTGGATCGTGTCGGATCCGGTGCGGTCAATGAAGTGGTGATAGCAACAAATTTCACGGTAGAGGGAGAAGCGACGGCGCTTTATCTGACCAAGGTACTGAAGCCGGCCGGCGTCAGGATCAGTCGCCTCGCACACGGCATCCCGCTCGGGAGCGATATCGAGTTTGTCGACGCTGCCACGGTGCAATGGGCGCTGCAGGGCAGAAACGAATTGTAGCAGCGCCATATTTAGAGCGCTAACGACGTTGGCTCGTCATCGGCAACCTCAACGTACCTATGCTGGGTACGCCTCGGTCGCTTCTTCCCCGCCGCCTTGTTATCATCTCAAATCTGACGCTGGTATGTCCCACACAACGAAGATAGGTTGACGTAATCAAAAAAAGAGGAGGCAGTTCATGAGCAGAAAAATGGTAACCATCGACGGCAACACCGCCGCCGCCCACGTGGCGCACGCCACCAACGAGGTCATCGCGATCTACCCGATCACCCCGTCATCGGTCATGGGAGAGATCTCTGACGTCAAGAGCGCAGCCGGCGAGAAGAACATCTGGGGTACCGTACCGCTGGTAGCCGAACTGCAGTCCGAAGGGGGCGCTTCCGGCGCCGTCCATGGCGCGTTGCAGTCCGGAGCCATGACCACCACCTTTACCTCCAGCCAGGGGCTTCTGCTGATGATCCCCAACATGTACAAGATCGCCGGTGAACTGACCTCCACCGTCTTCCACATCGCGGCCCGCGCCATCTCGGCACAGGCGCTCTCGATCTTCGGCGACCACTCCGACGTCATGTCCTGCCGTGCCACCGGTTGGGCGATGCTCTGCTCCAACAACGTCCAGGAAGTCATGGACTTCGCCCTGATCGCCCAGGCCTCCACCCTGCGCGCACGGCTCCCGTTCCTGCACTTCTTCGACGGCTTCCGCACCTCGCACGAAATCCAGAAGGTCGAGGAATTGACCCACGACGACATGCGCGCCATGATCAGCGACGACCTCGTCAACGCCCACCGACTGCGCGGCCTCTCCCCCGACCGTCCCGTCATGCGCGGCACCGCCCAGAACCCGGACGTCTACTTCCAGGGTCGCGAAACCGTCAACCAGTACTATGCCCCCTGCATCAAAATCGTCCAGGAAGAGATGGACAAATTCGGCAAGCTCACCGGCCGCAAATACAAGCTGGTTGAGTACCACGGCGCCAAAGACGCGGATCGGATCGTCGTGATCATGGGTTCCGGAGCCGACACCGTCAAGGACACCGTGGACGCGCTGGCCAAAAAAGGGGAGAAGGTCGGGGTCGTCAAGATCCACCTTTATCGTCCCTTCCCGCTGGACGCTTTCATCAAGGCCCTCCCCAAAACAGTCAAAAGCATCGCCGTGCTCGACCGCACCAAGGAACCGGGTTCCATCGGCGAGCCGCTCTATCTGGATGTGCGTACAGCCATCGGTGAAGCGATGTCCGCCGGCAAATTCAGCTTCAAGGGGTATCCAACCATCGTCGGCGGCCGCTACGGCCTCGGCTCCAAGGAATTCACCCCGGCCATGGCCAAATCGGTACTGGACAACCTCAAAAAAGCCAAACCAAAGAACCACTTCGTCGTCGGCATCAACGAAGACGTCACCAACTGCAGCCTCGACTACACCCCCTCCTATCGCAACGCGATGGAAGGCACCTACGAAGCGATGTTCTTCGGCCTCGGCTCCGACGGCACCGTCGGCGCCAACAAGAACACCATCAAGATCATCGGCGAGACCACCAAGAACTTCGCTCAGGCCTACTTCGTCTATGACTCCAAGAAAGCCGGCACCATCACCGTCTCGCACCTCCGCTTCGGCAAAAAGGCCATCCATGCCCCGTACCTGATCGACAACGCCGACTTCATTGCCTGTCACAACTTCTCCTTCCTGGAGAAATACGACATGGTCAGCAAGGTCAAGCCGGGCGGCACCTTCCTGCTCTGCTCCCCCTTCGAACATGGAGAGGTCTGGGACAAGATGCCCAAAGAGGTACAGCAGCAGATCATCGACAAAAAACTGAAGTTTTACGTCATCAACGCCATCAAACTGGGCGAGGAGCTGGGACTGGGCGCCCGCATCAACGTGATCATGCAGACCGCCTTCTTCAAGATCTCCAATATCATTCCTCTACAGCAGGCTATTGGCGAGATCAAGGGCGCCATCAAAAAGAGCTACGGCAAATCGGGCGACAAGGTCGTCGCGATGAACAACGCCGCCGTAGACGAAGCGCTCAAGAACATCTATGAAGTCAAGGTGCCGGCCAAAGCCACCAGCAAGCTCAAGATGCCGCCGGCAGTTGCCAAGAGCGCACCCAAGTTCGTTCAGGACGTCACCGGCCGGATCATCGCCGGGTTCGGCGACGACCTGGCGGTATCCGCGATGCCGGCCGACGGCACCTTCCCGACCGCGACCTCGCAGTACGAGAAACGCAACATCGCCGTTGACATCCCGGTCTGGGACGAAAAGCTCTGCATCCAGTGCGGCATCTGCTCCTTCGTCTGCCCCCACGCCACGATCCGCATGAAGGCGTATGACGGGAAACTGCTCAAGAAAGCTCCTGCAACCTTTAAATCGACCGACTGCAAACTTCCCGAATTCAAGGGGATGAAATACACGATCCAGGTTGCACCGGAAGACTGCACCGGCTGCGGTGCCTGCGTCCACAACTGCCCGGCTAAAGCGAAGGAAGATCAGAATCACAAGGCGATCAACATGCAGTTCCAGGCGCCTTTGCGAGCAGCAGAAGCGGCCAACTACGACTTCTTCCTGGCGCTCCCCGACATGGACCCGACCAAACTCAAGCTGGATACCCTGCGCGGCAGCCAGCTGGTACGGC
>JBAVTM010000452.1:0-3898 GCA_049696195.1 Desulfuromonadaceae bacterium
GCCTATAACTGCCATCCGGTCTTCCGACTGATTCTTGGCGCAAACCGCGATGAGTACCGCGATCGCCCGACCGATCCGGCCCGGTTCTGGAATGATGTTCCGTACATCCTGGCCGGACGCGACAAGGTTGCAGGGGGGACCTGGCTGGGAGTAACGACCGAAGGGAAGGTGGCGGCGGTCACCAATTATCGCGATCCGCGACAGCATACGGCAGGTTCCCCATCGCGCGGCAATCTGGTAGCCGGTTTTCTGCGTAATCAGGCGATGACTCCCGCTGATTTTCGGGGGGGGCTCACCCGTTACGGCCAGCAATACAATGGTTTTAACCTGCTGTACGGCACCGCTGACGAATTACATTACTTCACCAACCGGGGCGGTTCCTCCGCCCCGGTCACGCCGGGGGTCCATGCCCTTTCCAACCATCTGCTCGATACCCGCTGGCCCAAGGTGACCGCCGCCAGATCCCGACTCGAAACCATCACGCAACAGACCGAAATAGATCCGGAACAGATGTTTGCGGCGCTGTCCGATCCTTCCCCCTTTGCTGCTGACAGGCTCCCGGACACCGGGGTAGGCCCGGAGCGGGAGCGCCTTCTCTCGCCGATCTTCATCGAAGGCGGAGTCTACGGTACACGTTCGACAACCGTTCTGCTGATCGACCGGACGGGTTGTGTGACGTTTGTAGAACGGACCTTCGACCATTCCCGGACGATCTCAGCAACTGAACACTACAGCTTCCGGATCGAGGCCCCGCCCATATGAACTTCCTCTTTCACATGCTCCTCTCCGGTGATGATGATCGGATCCTGGCCGGTAACTTCATGGGGGATTTTGTCAAAGGGCCGCTGGCCGGCCGGTTTCCCGACCGAATCAGGCAGGGGATCGCCCTGCATCGCCGGATAGACTCCTTTGCCAGCCGGGACGACCTGTTCCAGCAGAGCAGGCGGCGACTACACCCGCATTTCGGCCTGTATCGCGGGGTATTGGTCGACCTGTTCTATGATCATTTTCTGGTAGTGGAGTGGAACGACTGGTCGGATGAACCGTTCGATGTGTATCTTGCCAGGAGCAGAGCAACCATCGAGGGTCAGAGGGGCGAGCTGCCCGAACGGCTGCAACGGCTGGTGCCGACTATCTTCGAGGAACTGCTCCCCTCCTACGGAACGGTGGCCGGCATCGCCCGCGCCCTGGAGCGCATGTCCCGGAGAGTCGTCAGGGAGAACCCGCTTGCTGGCGCAGAGAGGGAACTGGAGCTGAACTACGCCGGTTTACGGGGGGATTTCCGCAGGTTCCTTCCCGGCGTGCGCCGCTATGCGCAGGAGCTAATTGCTGCTGGAATACCTCTGGGACTATAACTTAACTCCTGGGACCGAAAACGTACCCACAGCCAGATTGGATGTAAATCCGTTGAAGTCCGTCAGAAAACGCTGAACGTAAACGTGCCTGCCGGGTAGGTGAAATAATCAATACTAAAGGGAATCGTTCCCTTGAGCGGCATCTTGTTTCCGTACGGTAACCGTACCCGATTGTTTGGGGGAGTGTGCGTGCTGCGCCTGGTTTTTAGTGGCTTTAAAGAGAGGAATATATGACCGAACAACGTGGTAACGAAGACTCTGATATGCTGTGCACCTGTGGGGAAAAGCATACAGGTCACATCTGCTGGCTCTCCCGTATGGGGTTGATCATGGAAGTTCAGCATCTGAGCGATAATCCGACAGTTTCGTGTTCAAATTGCGGCGCTAAAGCAAACCTGCCTCATAATGTATGCTTTCCCGCCCCTCTAAAGAACTCCTCCAGTGAATCCGAGTGACAGGTGTCGTCCGCGTCGAAGCGTAAAACCTGTATTCCTCCGTGCAATTGGATAGTATCAGCAGAGTTCCTGTGAAATCGAACAGATGGCCGAAGCAAAAATAGTTATACCTCTTGGTTGCTTAATAGTATAGTCACCGGAGCAGGTTGAAGCCGGGGTTTTAGTTTCTAAATATGGAGGACGAAATGAAAGATAAAATAATCACATCGAGCACCAAGTTATGTGCGGTTATTGGTAATCCCATCGGACACAGTATGTCTCCCGCGATACATAACGCAGCTTTAGACTTCCTGAACCTCGATTACGTGTATGTCGCTTTCAAGGTTGAGGACGTAAAAAATGCGCTATCAGGTATGAAAGCTTTAACCAACTTTCGTGGTCTGAGCGTAACAATACCCCATAAAATGGAAATAATTAAATACGTTGATGAAATCAATGATCTTGACCGTTCAATCGGATCGATTAATACGGTCATAAGCGAAAATGGTAAATTAATTGGAATGGGGACTGACGGTCCTGCGGCACTAAAAGCTCTGGTTGATGCCGGCGTGGTGTTGCATGGCAAGAATGTTGTCATGGTCGGTTCGGGTGGTGTTGCAAGAGCGATCGCTTTTACGCTGGCTCAAAAGGGCGGCGTAGGTAAAATATCTCTTCTGGATATTGACCAGAATATGCTCCAGGGACTGGCGCTGGATTTAAAATCAGGGACAAATGCCGATATTGAAGCATTTGCTTCAAATGACGCATCAATTGCAAATGTTATGTCTTATGCGGATGTTATAGTAAATTGCACGCCTGTAGGTATGCATCCGCATGAAGGTGTTTCCATTATTCCAGCAGAACTTTTTAGGGATGGACAAGCTGTTTTTGATGTTGTTTATAATCCGATTGAAACGAAATTGCTTAGTGATGCTAAATCCAGAGGCCTGATAGCGGTCTCGGGTGTTGACATGTTTATCAATCAGGCTGCAATGCAATTTGAACATTTTACAGGAGTCAAGGCGCCTATCGAAGAAATGAGGCGGGTACTCATGGAGAAGTTGGGATTATGAATTTAGTTTTGATTGGATATCGTGGGGAACAGTACCGCTGGTCTGTAATTAGCTGAACGTCTTGGTATGCGATATGTCAGCATGGATAGTGAAATTAATAAGTTTCGTGATCTGGAAGCGGAGTTGAAAGAGACAGGAAGAGGGGAGGTCCTGTTTAGGTTTGAACTGCCAGTCAATGGACAGTTAGTTCTGAAAAAAAAAGAGTTACGCAATCGCGTAACTCTTTGATTTTTAGATGGTGCCCAGGGACGGAATCGAACCGCCGACACGAGGATTTTCAATCCTCTGCTCTACCGACTGAGCTACCTGGGCAAAAGGATTTCTCTTATAACGCGTATCACCCTATGGTGTCAACAGGAAAGTTCGATAATAGCTACTCAGCTTTTTCCCGCTGCAGCTTGATCGGGACGTAGTTGCAGAATGGTTCCTCTTCCATGTAGTCGCCATGTACCGCATCGGCCCGGGCGCGACACCCGCCGCAGACGTTGAGATATTCGCACTGTCCGCATTTTCCTTTGTATGATTTGAAATCACGCAGGTCATTAAACAGTTCGGAGCTCTCCCAGATTTTACGGAAAGGGGTCTGCTTGACATTGCCGGCGGTGCGATGGAAGTAAGAGCAGGGTTTTACGTTGCCGAAGCAGTCGATCAGGCAGATCGATTGTGCTGCAATACATCCTTTGCCTCCTCCGGTGGAGAAAGTCAGTGAGCGGCGCTCGAACTTGGTTCCCTCGGCCTTTGCTTTCTGTGGCACGATTCGGTAGTAGTGCGGTGCGCAGGTTGGCCGCATCAGGATATCGTCCTCCATCCGTTCCTGATGATAGTGCCAGTCCAGAATTTCTTCGTAGTCTTCCTTCGAGATCAGCTCGCTCATAATATCTTCACCGCGCCCGGTCGGGACGATCATGAACATATACCAAGCTGTCGCTCCCAGCTCCTTTGCCTTCTTGAACGTGGCGGCAATATCGGTCTGGTTGCGTTTGGTGAAGGATGAATTAATCAAAAACTTCTGGCCGTTCCTCCGGAATATTTCTGC
>JBAVTM010000453.1:0-27468 GCA_049696195.1 Desulfuromonadaceae bacterium
CTATAGCCCGTTCCCATGCCTTTTGAACAAATGTAAAACGATACAAATTATGTGCCTTGCATTAAAAGAGTTATGCGGTTTGGGCATCCACAACAGCAATCGCCGCCATGTTGACGATATCATCAACACTGTCACCGCGCTGCAGAACGTGAACCGGTTTATTCATACCCATCAGAATCGGACCGAGCGCCTCGGCCCCCCCCAGATGGTGCAAAAGCTTGTAGCAGATGTTTCCGGAGTTCAAGTCAGGGAAAATCAGGATGTTGGCGCTTGATTTCAGCTTCGAGAAGGTGAAACCCTCCAGCAGCTCCGGCACAACCGAGGTATCAGCCTGCATTTCTCCGTCGATGATCAGATCGGGCGCACGTTCCTTGACAATTTCAACTGCCTGTCGAACTTTTTTGGCCTGAGGGTGGTTGACGGAGCCGAAGTTTGAAAAAGAAAGCATGGCTACGCGAGGTTCAATATCAAGCATGCGAACCTTTTCGGCAGCCAAGATAGCGGTTTCTGCAAGTTCCTCAGCGGTCGGATCGATCGTTACAGTTGTGTCGGCCAGAAAATAGACCCCCTTCTTGAAAACCATCATATACAGACCGTGAACGCTGGAAAGACCCTCCTGTTTGCCGACCACTTCCAATGCCGGGCGAATAGTTTCCGGATAGTGGGTATCAATGCCCCCCAGCAGGGCGTCGGCATCTTCCATATGAACCATCATGGCACCGAAGTGGGTACGTGATTTACGCCTCAGGAGACGCTGTGACTCGGAAAGGGTCAACCCTTTGCGCTGACGCCGTTCGTAGAGCACTTCCGCATAACGGTCGGTCAGATCCGATTCGCCCGGATCGATTACAGGAACATCCAGTTCGATATGCAGATCCGCCAATTTCTGGTCAATCTTTTTACGGTCTCCAATCAGTATTGGCTTGGCGATTCCTGCTTCAATCAATTCTTTTGCGGCTCTGAGTATTTTTTCGTTGTCGCCTTCCGGAAACACTATGGTTTTCGGATCGCTCTTGGCCTTGTTGATGATCATGCGCATGATCTCTTTGGACTTGCCCTGGGTCGATTCAAGATGTTCGATGTACTTTGCCATATCTTCAATCGGCTGGCGGGCAACGCCGCTGTCCATGGCGGCCTGGGCAATCGCCGGGGCGACATGCAGCAGTACGCGGGGGTCAAACGGTTTCGGGATAATGTAGTCGCGGCCGAAGGCGAATTTCTGGTTGCCGTAGGCCTTGCAGACCGAGTCAGGGCACTCTTCGCGGGCCAATTGCGCCAGGGCCTTGACGGCGGCCAGTTTCATCTCTTCATTGATGCAGCTGGCGCGACAGTCCAGTGCCCCGCGAAAGATGAACGGGAAGCCGAGGATGTTGTTAACCTGGTTGGGGTAGTCGGAACGCCCTGTGGCGATCATCACGTCACCCCGTACCGCATGGGCATCTTCCGGGGTGATTTCTGGGTCGGGATTGGCCATGGCAAAGATGACCGGGTTGGGGGCCATACTGGCGACCATCTCTTTGGTAAATGCTCCTTTAACGGAAAGACCGAACAGGACGTCAGCCCCAACGGCGGCCTCCTCCAGAGTACGGAAATGAGTGTCGGCAGCAAAGAGCTCTTTGTAGGGATTCATCCCCTCGACGCGGCCCTTGTAAATGACACCCTTGGTGTCGCACATGATCATGTTGTTAGGCTTCACTCCCAGGGCAATAGCCAGTTTGGCGCAGGAGTTTGCGGCAGCCCCCGCTCCGTTGACGACGATGCGGATATCTTCAATTTTTTTATCAACCAGATACAGCGCATTGAGAAGAGCGGCGGAAGAGATGATGGCGGTGCCATGTTGGTCGTCGTGAAAGACCGGAATATTCATGGTTTTCTTGAGCGTTTCTTCTATATAAAAGCACTCGGGTGCCTTAATATCTTCCAGGTTGATGCCGCCGAAGGTCGGTTCCAGCAACTGGCAGGCTTTGATGATCTCATCAGGGTCTTCAGTGTCGAGTTCTATGTCAAACACATCAATGTCGGCAAATCGTTTAAAAAGAATCCCTTTCCCTTCCATAACCGGCTTACCGGCCAGAGCTCCAAGATTGCCGAGACCAAGAACGGCGGTGCCATTCGATACAACCGCTATCAGGTTGCCCTTGGCGGTATATTTGTAGGCATCCTCGGGATTTTTTTGAATCGCAAGACAGGGCTCGGCAACACCGGGTGAATACGCCAGTGAAAGATCTTCAGCCGTCTGGCACGGTTTGGTGGAAATTACCTCGATCTTGCCTTTGCGGCCGCTTGAGTGATATTCTAGCGAATCTTTAAATTTAGCCATTTTCAGTCTCCGTTTTTTAGTTTAGTTAAAAAATAAGCTGGTTTTTTGAAACATTTCGACTCGACTTTTACTAAAAGTGAAAAACAATAGCCTCCTTGAAATACTCTTGTCAAGCAGTTAATCTGCTTGTGTCAAAATATGTAATTAATTGACTTGTTTCCCTACATTGAAGTAGTATTTTTCGCTCCTTGCGCTCTATCGATCAAAAGCAGGAAAATCGGCCATGCAAAAAACACTGATACGCTTCTACCGCTATTTAATATAGATCATCACACTTTAAGCTCTGGTGACCATAATGATAATGATTGACCGCCTGATTGAGCAGGCCCTCCTTGAAGACATTCATACCGGTGACATCACCACTCTCGCGGTAGTTCCGGGAGAACGCCCCGCCTCCGCGAGGCTGATTGCGAAGGAGAATCTGGTGGTGGCCGGACTTGCTACCGCAGCACGGGTATTTAAGGTACTTGATCCAGACATCTGCTTCGCCGCCTGCCTGACTGATGGCGAAAAAGCCGCAGCCGGAACTGTTTTGGCTACGATTCATGGAGAAGCCGCACAGCTGCTGATGGGCGAACGGGTGGCGCTCAACCTGCTCCAGAGGATGTGCGGCATCGCGACGCTCACCGCCAGCTTTGTCGAAGCGGTCACCGGCACTACGGCCCGGATCGTTGATACCCGCAAAACGACCCCCGGACTACGACAACTGGAGAAATACGCCGTACGGGTCGGGGGAGGCATCAATCACCGCACCGGCCTGTACGACGGCGTCCTGATCAAGGAAAACCACATTGTCGCCGCCGGAGGCATCACCGAAGCGATCCGTCGTGCCCGAGCCTATATCCCTCATACACTGAAAATAGAGATAGAAACCGAAACCCTGCTTCAAGTTGATGAGGCCCTTGAGGCCGGGGCCGACATCATCATGCTCGACAACATGAGCCTGGACGAAATGCGGGCCGCTGTAGCCACCATTGGCGGTCGGGCTCTGGTGGAGGCTTCCGGCGGCGTCAACCTCGAACGCGTGCGGGCAATTGCCGAGACCGGTGTAGACATTATTTCGGTAGGGGCGTTGACGCATTCTTCACGGGCGATGGACATCTCAATGCTTCTCGACTAACCACCCGGAAATCCCAGTACGAGGTAGCACGATGCACCCCAAAGCCGGCACCATACTGCACCTGTTACGAACTGAAGCGGGCTATTTGTCCGGCCAAAATTTCAGCAGAGAACTTGGGGTATCGCGGACCGCCGTCTGGAAACACATATCGGCATTAAGAAATGACGGTTATCGTATCGAAGCGGTTCCTTCGCGCGGCTATCGGCTCATCTCCTCGCCGGACACAATAGATCCGCACGAAGTAAGAGCGCAGCTAGAGGGTGCCAGAGTCGGCCGCCGCCTGGAATATTTTAAAACCACCGTTTCCACCAATGCCGATGCCTTCAGGCTGTCGGAAGGCGGAGCGGTTGAGGGAACGGTCGTCCTGGCAGATTCCCAGAGCGGCGGTAAGGGGCGGCGCGGCAGGGTCTGGGCGTCACCCGCCGGAGTCAACCTGTACTGTTCGGTTGTATTGCGTCCCGCAATAATGCCGCATGAGGCTCCGCAACTGACCTTTCTCTCCGCAGTGGCTGCAGCACGGGCAATCGAGCAGACAACAAAGCTGGTCCCTGAAATTAAATGGCCCAACGACCTGCTGGTCTCCGGGAAAAAGGTGGCCGGCCTGTTAAATGAGATGAGCGCGGAAACCGACGGTATCAACTTCGTTATTCTCGGCATCGGCGTCAACCTGAATATGACTTCAGACCAGTTCCCCGACGACCTGCGCCAGCCGGCCACGTCGCTTCTTCTGGAGTCCGGCGTACCGGTGGACCGATCACGTTTTGCAGGCACCATGCTAAACGAACTTGATCGACTGTACAGTGACTTTCTGGCGCACGGCTTCGGACCGGTACGCGAAGAGTGGCAGCGACGCTGCAATGCCAGCGGCCGGCAGGTACTCGTCAGCGACTCCGGGACTGAATGTACCGGGGGGCATTTTATCGGTATCGATTCGGACGGGGCGTTGCTGCTCCGATCCGAAGACGGCAGTGTGCACCGTATCACCTGTGGAGATGTGAGGGTAATCTGAATGCTTCTGGTTATTGACGTCGGCAACAGCAACATAGTGTTGGGAGTGTATGACGGCCAACTGCTGATCCGCAGCTGGCGCCTTTCAACCGACAAATCCCGCACATCGGATGAATACGCGGTACTTCTGCACAGCCTGTTTGATCAGGCCGGGCTCGCTTTTTCGGAGGTCAAGGCCTCGATAATTTCATCGGTCGTGCCACCATTGACCGGCGTAATGGAGGCAATTTCTCATGATTTTTTCAACCTGACCCCCTACGTTGTCGGCCCCGGGATCAAAACCGGAATGCCGATCCACTACGACAATCCCCGTGAAGTCGGGGCCGACCGGATTGTTAACGCTGTGGCCGCCTATGAAAAACATGCGTGCCCGCTGGTCATTGTCGATTTCGGAACGGCCACCACCTTTGATTATGTCAACGGCAAGGGGGAATACTGTGGCGGCGCAATCGCTCCAGGTCTTGCCATTTCAGTAGAAGCGCTCTTTCAGCGGGCAAGCAAGCTGCCGAGAATCGACATAATCAAGCCGCCCAATGTAATCGCAAAGAATACCGTCAACTCGATGCAGGCCGGCATTTTCTTCGGCTACGTCGGCCTTGTCGATGGGATCGTGGAGCATATCCGGGCAGAATCCCATGAAGAATTCAGGGTGATCGCTACCGGAGGGCTGGCGTCTTTGATCGCTCCGGAGTCGAAGACAATTGATGAAATTGATGAAAACCTGACGCTTGAAGGCTTGCGCATATTGTATGAACGAAACCGCTGATTGGTGTACCCGATGAGATTTTCCGGAAGTGGCAGTCCAGTGAAATCCATATTGCACGCGAGGAGGCAGTTCTATGGGACAATTTGAAACAAGCAAAATTCGTAACCTGGGCATTATCGCGCATGGTGGTGCCGGCAAGACGTCGCTTTCAGAGGCAATTCTGTTTGACACCGGGATGATCGACCGTCTCGGGCGGGTTGATGACGGCACGTCAACGATGGATTTCGAACCGGAGGAGATCAAGCGGAAGATCTCGATCACGTCAGCGCTTGACCATTGCGAGTGGAAGGGGCATTCAATCCACATCGTCGACACCCCCGGCTATGGCAATTTCATTGCAGATACCCGAGCCTGCATGCGCACCCTGGACTGTGCAGTCGTCATTCTCTCGGCAATATCGGGGGTCAAGGCCCAGACAGAGGAAATCTGGAGTTGGGCCAACGAGTTCGAAATCCCGCGCATCGCATTTGTCAATAAACTCGACCGTGAGCGGGCCAGTTTTCTGCGGGCCATCGATGATATGGAAAAGATGCTGGGAGCACGGGGGGTCGCCATTCAGATACCGATCGGGCTGGAAGCGGCTTTTGAGGGCGTCATCGATCTGATAACAATGAAGGCCTGCTTTTATGCCAAAGACGGCTCGGGAAAATATACCGAAGGAGCGATCCCTGCCGAATACGCTGGAGAAGCGGCGCGTCTGCGCGAGCAGATGGTCGAGACGGTTGCCGAGGCGTACGATGCACTTACTGAAAAATACCTTGAAAACGGTGAGCTTACCGAAGAGGAAATCATCGACGGGCTCAGAGTCGGCACGATGCGTAACACTTTCACCGCCGTCCTCTGCGGTGCGGCGACTGCCAACATCGGTGTAGCTCACCTGCTGGACGGCATTTGCGCCTACCTCCCCTCACCGCTGGATCGAACCAAGGCGGTCGGCATCCACCCCAAGAACGGGGAGATCATCGAACGCGCTCCGGACGAGAAGGAACCGTTCTCCGCGCTGGTTTTCAAGACAACTTCCGACCCGTACACCGGCAAGATCACCATTTTCAGGGTATATTCCGGAGTGCTGAACTCCGATTCGACGATATTCAACGCGACCAGAGGAGTTGAGGAACGGATCGGGCAGATTTATGAACTGGAGGGGAAAAAGCAGCGGCCGATCAAACAGGCTGTTGCGGGCGACATAGTTGCCGTGGCCAAACTCAAGGAGACCGTTACTGGCGATACTCTCTGTGATCCTGCAAAACAGATTCTCTTTGAACCGGCAAAACAGCTTCTGCCGGTGATCTCATACGCAATCGAGCCGAAGACCAAGGCCGATGAGGACAGGATCCACAACGCACTGCACCGCATGATCGAAGAAGAGCCGACGCTTGAATCGCACCGTGACCCCCAGACCAAGGAATTTATTATTTCCGGCATGGGGCAGGTTCATCTGGAGGTCATCGTCGAAAAAATGAAGCGCAAGTTTGGCGTGGAGGTTCTGCTTAAAACGCCGAAGGTTCCCTACTTTGAGACGATTCGGGGATCGGCCAAGGTGCAGGGGAAGTACAAGAAGCAGTCGGGAGGGCGCGGCCAGTACGGTGACTGCTGGATCGAGATGTCCCCGGCAGGCCGCGGTGAAGGGTACGTTTTTGAAGACAAGGTAGTCGGCGGGGTCATTCCGCGACAGTATATCCCGGCTGTAGACAAAGGGATTCAGGAAGCCAGCATGGAAGGTTTTCTGGCCGGCTATCCGGTCGTGGACTTCAAAGTTGCCCTCTATGACGGATCCTTTCACACCGTGGACTCCTCGGAGATGGCTTTCAAGGTAGCCGGTTCGATGGCGTTCAAGAAGGCGATGGAACTCTGCAAACCGATCCTGCTTGAGCCGATCACGAACATGAAGATTACAGTGCCGGACGAGAATATGGGCGATGTCATCGGCGACCTCAACTCGCGGCGCGGCAAGGTTATCGGCGTTGAGCCCAAAGCCAATTCACAGATTATTCGGGCGATTGTTCCGATGTCTGAGGTTCTGGCCTATTCCAACGATCTCAAGTCGATGACCAGCGACCGGGGGCTTTTCAGTATGGAGTTTTCCCATTATGAAGAAGTCCCTTCGCATCTTTCGCAAAAAATAGTGACTGAATCTTTGGCGGAGAAAAAAGAAGCACATAACAATCATTAAGCTGCAACGGAGGATGTTCATGGATTTCAAATTCAGTAAAAATTCTGATGATTCCCAACAGGAATCGCCAGATGAAAAAAGGAAGCAAAGTACCCTTCTCGTTCTACTGCTGATACTGGTAGGCGGTTTTGCGTACCTCTATTTTTTCACCGGCCTGATCAAGCCTCAGGAAGCTCCAAAACCGGCCGAAGCCCCTGCACCCGCACCGCAGGTCGTAAAAATGCCGCTGCCGTCCCGCGAGATTGAACCCTCCAAGCCGGTTGATACGGCACCTGAAAAAGCAGAAGCCCCGAAAACAGCAGCGACCTCCCCCGTTACGGCAGCAGCCCCGGTGGCCAAACCGGCTGCGGCACCAGTGAAACCGGCTACAGTACCTGTAAAACCGGCTGCGGCACCTGTAAAACAGGCTGCGGCACCGATCAAGCAGGCACCGGCGCCTACTCCGCCAAAACTGAAAGAAGAACCCAAAAAAGCAGAGGCGACCACGGATAAAAAAGCGCAGCCAGTTCCGCTTACGAATAAAAAGGGCGATAAAGCTGCTGCAACCAAAAGTGACGAAAAAAAACCGACTGCTGCTAAAATACCTGCCGTAACCGGTAAAAAAAGCACCGCCGCAAGAAATGACATAAAAAAACCGGGTTCAGGCGATCAAACGGTCGCAAAAGCCAAAAAAACTGCTACGGGTTCAAGGATGCTTCTGATCGGAAATTACGTTCTCGAAGAGGCTCTGTCAGCCGACATGGGGCGAGTACGTAAGGCCGGTTTTGAACCGGTTGTCAAACCCGCTGCGCGCAAAAAGACGAGCATGAACCGCCTGTTTGTAGCTGATTTCAATGATCACTCCTCGGCCCAGTCAACCCTTGAAAAGCTGAAACGTTATACTTCAGATGCGTTCATCATTGAACAGGGGGGGAGGTTCAGCGTGTATGCAGGGTCTTATTTGCAAAGCGAATCGGCAAACTCCGAAAAAGAGCGCTTGAAGGCGGCAGGTTATGTAACAACCGTCAGACATTCCAATATCGCGATACCGTCCCAGAGTCTGTCAGTCGGTCCTTTTAATAGCAAAAAAGCTGCGGATGCAGCCCTTGGCAGACTGAAGAACGCGGGAATAAAAGCGGCATTTGTGCAGAAATAACCTCCCGATGACTGGCAAAATCAAGTTTACCATATCCCCGGCTGTGGCGGCCTACGTCCGGCCGGGAACATCTCTGGATGTCAGGTTCGCCGGATGCGCCGCGGCTGAAAGCATGGCGGCGACCAATCGGCTGATGCTCCTGTTCTGTCTGTCAAAAGATGCAGAACCTGCGGTCCGCGCCGCCGCTCTCTCCTGCCTGAAAGAGGTGCCGGTGGAAATCATCCGAGAGTACATGGATTCCGCTAATCCACATCCTCTGGTTCTCGCGGCATTACCTGCCCTTTGTCAAATCCCTCCAGAAACACCCGCCGCCTTTGAAGCGCCCATGGTCGCGGATGATGAGGAACTGGAAGCTGTGCCGGATGAAGCCGTCATAAATGCGGAGTCCGCGGAAGTAGCTCCCGTCAGTGATGATGACGAGCAGTTTCTCAGCAAATATAAGACGGCCCAGCTTATGGGAATTGGCGAAAAGATCAAGATGGCGCTTTCCGGCGACAAAGAGTGGCGCTCGATTCTTGTCAAGGATGCAAATAAACTCGTTTCAGGCAGCGTCATAAAGAATCCGCGCATCACCGAAGCTGAAATACTGACGCTTATCAAAGCTGGCATTCAGAATGATGAGATCATGCGGCTGATCTGTGCCAACAAGGAATGGATAAAAAGTTATGCCATAAGAAAAGCGCTCGTCGAGAACAACCGGACACCGATTCAGAACGCCATGAGATATCTTGGTACTATGGGTGAGAAGGACCTGGCCTCTTTTGCCAAAAGCAAAAACATCGCTTCGGTTATCTCGACCATGGCAAAACGGCTTATATTGAATAAGAAAAAATAGCTCGTCAGCACGTTAAACGTTGTCTTCTTCATTTTACCGTCAAGAAGCAACATTGATTAGCACATTTGTCCTGTTTATCAGGGCTCCGGAGCAGGTCATGGCACTTGTTAATCATGCAAAAAAAGAGATCAACGCCAAGATTGTTTATTTCGGCCCTGCTGGAATCGGTAAAAGCTCAGCTCTCACCTATATTTATTCACGGATAAAACCTTCCTTGCGCGGTGATTTAAAGAGTGTACCGGCCGGAGCTGACAATCTGCTGTTTTTTGATTTCAGTCCGTTTGAAACTCCGTTACCGAACGGTTATCGCGTCCGTTTGCATGTCTACACGCTTAGCGGAATCGTCACCAATCCGGCAACCTGGAAAATGACGCTCAAGGGTGCCGACGGGATTTTATTTATGGTTAATCCGGCGACTGAACACGTCGCTGAAACCAAGGAGAGCGTATCGCAATTGCGGGATTTTCTGTCTGCGTATGGAGTCGGACTTCACGAAACTCCTGCCGTTCTGCAATTTAACAGCCTTACCCGTGAAAATCAGCCGGATGAGAACAGAGCGATTGCTGCTGCACTCGATCTGTCCATGCTGCCAACCTGTCGCTCCAACTCCGCCACCGGAGAGGGACTCCTTGAGGCTTTAACGACGCTTTCCCGCCAGGTACTCGACAGGGTCTCGGTTAATAACCAACCGTCTGAAGCGGACATCGCTCCCAGCGGCCCTTCTTCAGAAGTTGGAACAGCAGAGCCGGCCAGAAATGACATATCCTCAAATCCCCATGACATGCCACATACTGACGACTCGCCTCAGGTTGCACTGTTAACACAAGAGGTTATTTCCGAAGGAGGAACCATTCGAATCCCATTGGAAATCACGTTGGGCGACGCGCGTCGCAGACTGCTCGTGACGGTGAACGTCGGACTGGAATAGACACTGCTGATTGCATCATCGAATGTACATAGACACAGGTAATCATTGGCAGGTTTGATTTTTGGCCGAGCACAATGATCGGCTTGTATACATGACCATTACATGGTATAAGCGACCAAACTGATTCATTTTATGGGAGGCTAGATTAATGGCAATCATCACTGTATCACGCGAAATGGGCACTGGAGCTTATCAGATTGCTTCTGAAGTTGCCCATAGGCTCAAATACACCCTTATAGATGGACCACGCATCAAATCACTCGCGAGCAAATACGGTCTGACTCCCGAGATGCTGCAAATGGTTGATGAAAAGCCGCCTTCCTATGTCACGGCAGAGGACCGGAAGCGTGCAGCAGCGCTCAATGCAATCGAATTAATCATTCTGGATCTTGCCCGCAAAGGGAATGTCGTCATTTATGGACGAGGCGGCCAGGATCTGCTGAAAGAGTGCAAAAACATTCTCCGCCTCCGTTTCATAGCAGATTTCGAAGGACGGGTGGAGCGCTTTGCCGAGCGGGAGTGGATTGATCCTGATATGGCTCGTTCGCTGATACGCCGCAGTGATCATCAACGAGGCGGTTTCATTCATTTCTATTTTGACCGTGACTGGAATGATCCGAACAATTATGATCTGGTGTTTAACACCTCCCGCCTTTCAGAATCAACGATTGTCGACAGTATTATCGTAACAGCCAAAGAACCATCATTAAAAGAATATGACAAATCTGCAGTTGCTGTAATAGACAGTGTCATTTTGTCAAAGAAGATCGAAACAGCCCTCCTGAACGCGCCTGTTTTAGAAGATTATCGTCCATTTTCAATTGCAATCAATAAGGGAGCTGTTTCAATCAGCGGTTATATTATTTCTGAGATGCAGAAGAATGCCGCCATAGAGATTGTCAAAGGAGTTAAAGGGGTAACATCGGTCAGTGAAGATATTCACGTAGTCGATTACAAGGCATACAAGGAAAAAATGTAGCCGATCACGTTCTGATTTGCTGTATCCGTTCATACAGAGGGGCGAGCAGGGCGCTATCAAAGCGCATACCTTCTCGCCCCCTGCCAATTTCAAGCCCCTCTTCGATCCCGTGAAAATCCGAGCCGGCGGTCATTACCAATCCGCGATCCTCCGCAGTACGCCGCAGAAATTCAATCTCAAGCGGCCAGCCCATATTGTTATAAACTTCAATGCCGTCGAGACCTGACTGCTGGAGAGCTGCTATGACAGCGCCGAGCGCACCAGAATCCTTGGAGACGCTGGTAGGGTGGGCGAGCACCGCAACACCACCGATACGATGAATGACAGCTATTGCCTCATCCATCGGCCAATAACTTTTGGGGACATTGCATGGCACGAGATAGCGACGAAACGCATCTTCTACCGAATCCGCATATCCCCGTTCCAGTAATGCCCGGGCAATATGCGGGCGACCAATGGAATCACGGGCAAAGGCCAGCACATTTTCACGGTCCAACCCGTTTCGCCCTTCAGTGTGTAACAAGTCGTTCACACGCTCGAGAATTTCATCGTTGCGTCCCCCGCGGCGACGCCTGAAACCTTCCAGATTCTGCAGGAATTTTTTATCACAAACATCGATGCCGTACCCAAGCAAATGAACATCTTGCCACTCTTCAAACATTACGGAAAGTTCGACGGCCGGCATAACTTCAACACCTGCTCCCGCCCCCGCAACAACCGCTTCCTGGACACCGGCGACTGAATCATGGTCGGCAATGGCGATCACTCTCACATCCTGTTGTGCGGCAAGGGCAACAAGTTCGGAGGGAGTAAAGGCACCGTCTGAAAAACTGGAGTGTATATGCAGATCAATATTCATGCAGGCATACTAACGCGCCTTGACAAAAAAGTAAAACCGCTATTGCAGAGCAACTCAGCATGGGATAGAATCCGAGGCATGAAACCTGAGGACATACATGTCGTTATCGCCATCCTGCGCGAAGAATACAAAGGGTGGCAGACACCTGCAGTTACGATAGTTGCCCAGTGCAACGGCAGCCCCTTCAAGGTCTTGATTTCCTGCATCATCTCGCTTCGCACCAAAGATGAGGTAACGGCTCAGGCTTCTGCACGGATTTTTGCTCTGGCCCAGACTCCCGAAGCGATGGCGGGGCTCTCTGCCGATGAAATATCTCAACGTATCTATCCAGCCGGTTTTTATCGCACCAAGGCGGAACAGATAGTTCGATTATCCCGGAAGCTTATGGAAGAGTATCGCGGGATCGTACCTGACGATATTGATGAACTTCTTCGGTTTAAGGGGGTCGGACGTAAAACCGCCAATCTTGTCATGACTCTCGGCTTCGGCAAACCGGGGATTTGTGTAGATACTCACGTGCACCGTATATGCAATCGCCTTGGATATGTTTCTACAAAAACCCCTGATGAGACCGAAAAAGCGCTGAGATCTCATCTCCCTCCTGAATACTGGATTGAAATCAACGACCTGCTTGTCGCATTCGGGCAGAATCATTGCCATCCGGTTTCTCCCCGTTGCTCGAACTGCAAATTATCAGGTATGTGCAGCCGGATTGGGGTCAAAGTGTCTCGATGATGCAAAACACATATAAAAACAGATAAATAGTATTTGATTATTGCCAGCTGACAAAAACTCATATAAATTGAAACACTATTTTATGACAGCCACCTACAGGAGGTATAGCATGTTACAAAAAATCGGTTTTATTGGGCTTGGTACTGTCGGGCGCCATATGGCTGCAAATCTGGCCAAGGGAAACTATGAACTGACCGTGTACGATACTGAACTGGCGGTCGTGCAGGAGCTGGCGGCTGTGGGTGCCAAAGCCTCTTCTTCCGCGCTCGAAGCTGCCAAGGGGCGTGATCTTGTCATCGCTATCGTGCCCGAAGGCGATGAACTGGGACCGCTCTTTTTTGGCGACAAAGGCATTCTGGCCGGGATCGACAGCGGCACGATCCTCGCGGATATGGGGTCACACTCTCTTGAAACCACGATGAAACTGTCAGAAGAATGTGCAAAGAAGAATGTCCATTATCTTGATGCTCCGGTATGGGGAAGCAAAGACCATGCGGTCAATGGGCTCATGACGATCATAACCTCCGGCGACCCGTCTTTGGCGGGTAAATGTCGTGAACCGTTCTCTTTTTTCGGACTTAATACCATCCATGTCGGCCAGATCGGCGATGCCACCAAGATGAAGTTTATCGTTAATCTGGTGCAGGCAGAGCTGGTGCAGGTATTGGCAGAAGGGCTGGTTTTTGGGGAGAATATGGGGTTCAACGCCGACAAGATCCTGGAAGTACTCGATACCCGCGGCGTCGCATCACCACTTTTCCACCAGAAGGGGCGTGCAATGGCCCGCGGAGACTTTTCCCGCAGCCTGGCCCTCAAATACGTCAACGACCAGCTGCATATGGTCATGAACGCCGCGCGGTTGGTCGGCCTGAAACTGCCGGCAGCAGAATCAGCCAGCAAGGTGTATCAGGCAGGAGTTGATGCCGGTCTTGGAGAAGAGGATTTCTCGGCTGTCATCAAGGTCCTGCGCAAGTAGAGTCCGGTACCGGAATTCTTACGCATCAGGCGTCCAACGTATTGGACGCCTGTTTTTTTTAGTACAGTAATAGTTATTTCTGCGTCTTTCTCGCATGAAATATCTTCGTTAACGCACTTATCCTGCTTTTCAGGGTTAGTGCGAAAGGAACCGTACCATGATTGTCCTCGGCATAGATCCCGGCTCGCGTATTACCGGCTTCGGTATTGTAGAAAAGGCGGGCAACCGCCTTCTTCACATTGATAATGGCGCAATTTTTACCGATACGGCGGCCGACTTTCCTGGTCGGCTTAAAAAAATATTTGACGGTCTTCTGGAAATCATTGCACAGTATCGTCCCGACCAGGTTGCCATCGAGAACATATTCTTTTCGACCAACCCCCAGAGTGCCCTTAAACTGGGGCAGGCGCGCGGAGCAGCCATCGTTGCGGCGGTTCACTGCGGCTTGCCGGTCGCCGAGTACACTGCGCTGCAGGTCAAGCAGGCCGTCGTTGGCCAGGGACGGGCAGAAAAAGGACAGGTGCAGAAAATGATCAGGGCTTTGCTGAGTTTGCCGGAAGTCGCCCAGGCAGACGCCTCCGACGCTCTTGCGGTTGCAATCTGCCATATCAATTCATACGGTCTCAAACAGCTGTCCGGTGTACATGCCGGTACCAAACAGCAAAAAACTTCCTGGAGGGACATGAAGGTATGATTGCACTTCTGACCGGCCGAATCGCCCACAAATCGCCGGACCATATCATCCTCGACGTGCAGGGGGTCGGTTACAGGGTACATATTCCCTTTTCGACCTACTATGAGCTCCCTGAAGAGGGAGGCACAGCATCTCTGCACATCCACACCAGCGTCAGAGAGGATGCGATATTACTCTACGGGTTCCGCACGCGCCTGGAGAAATCCTTCTTTCAGTTGCTGATCGCCGTTTCCGGTGTCGGCCCCAAACTGGCGCGCGATATCCTCTCCAACATTCAGCCCGGCCCACTGGCACAGGCACTGGTCCAGGGCGATCTCAACAAACTTTCAACCATTCCCGGCATCGGAAAAAAAACGGCAGAACGCCTGGTGCTGGAATTGAAGGACAAGGTAGGTAAACTGGATTTAACTTCACTTCCAGTTGCTGATGCCAGGGTGATTCCGGCCGAAGACGTTGCAGAGGATGTAATTTCAGCTCTGCTCAACCTTGGTTATAAGGAGCCGCACGTACGAAAAACTATGGCCGGACTGGATGCCGGTGGAGGGGTTACGGTGGAAGGGCTTCTGAAGCAGGCGTTAAAATCGTTGATGAAGTAGACAACATAAAAGCGGCGTACGAATTAAATCGTACGCCGCTGAATTTACTGGTCGGTGAGACTGGAATCGAACCAGCGACCCCCTGCTCCCAAGGCAGGTGCGCTACCAGGCTGCGCTACTCACCGACGAAAGACAGATTGTATAGCATGGCTGGTCTTGTTACGCAAGACAATAATCACCTGCCCATCATTTCCCGATCCACCGAAGTCCGCCATTCCTTCACCAGGGTATCATAGGTCAAATTGTAGTCTTTAAGCGCCGCGGTGATCGATTCATCAAATGAGAGCCCCCTCCCCAGACCGGCCAGAATCTCCCTGATGCGGTGCCATCCATAGGTCGTGACCATATAGTTGACCAGAGCATAACTCTGCTGATACGCCAAAGCGGGGGCGGCAGAAGAGAACTCGCTGAAACTGGCTTCCAGCCTTCTGAAATCGATCAATGTCCCCGATCTGGCGGCGTGTCCGAACTCCGGCAAGGAGCGGTTATGCTGCATTCGTCCAAACATTTCGGCAATCCCCTCGTTCAGCCAGAGCGGGCAGTTACCGCGGGTCAGCTCAAATATAACCACATGAGCATATTCATGATACAGAACACCACGCATCACCGGAGTTATTTCGTTCAGGGCACCAAAGGGAAGTCGGATTTTACCGTCATAGAAGCCACCCGACCAGTCGGGGGAATCGGTGACTGTTTTATAATCGGCCCGTTTATAGATACCAACAGGGACCCGTGCCTCCGGGAACAGCCCGAGCTCGGCTCCGACCAGATTGGCGGCCGATTCCAGCAGGTCAAGGATTTCGAGAGCGAATCGGTCATCAACTCCGGGATCGTATGTCAGATCAAATCGGGAGCTGTGACCACGATCCATAGTTGATTCAACACTATTTTCCCGGCGTGATTTTGCGAGGAGCTCAACGATCTCCCTGCGCCCCGGAGAAAGTATGAGAGCCTGCTCCCATAGTTCTATGGCTTCAGAGCGGTGATCGGTGTCAAACTGGACAAGCCCGAGATAATAGAGCACCTCAGTTGAATCCTGCTTGATAGCCTTCGCCCGCTCAAGCTCGTACCGCGCGACGTCATATTTTTTCAGATGGTAGTTACAGATGCCACGCAACAGAGCATAGACGGGTTCTTCAGGATACAGCTCCAGCGCCTTGATGAAGTTTTCATCCGCCTGTTCATAGTGCTTTTGCTTGAAAAGCAGATGACCAAAAGCTGCATATCCTTCAGCCAGATTTCGCTTGAAAACCGTGTTGAGGGGAAAGAGCAAGTAAGCTTCCCGCAACTGTTCAAGGCCCTTTACATACTCTCCGCGCATCAGTAACTCACGACCATAGCCGCTGCGCAAAACCGGGTCACTGTCAATCGGCCCGGCCGCAGCGGTGGCCAGCATCAGAAGAAATATTCCAAGGGCACCGCAGAGGGATCTGACAATATTTCGTGTACGGATAGTCATTGGCGTGCGAGGTAGTTTCGAATTGACGCTGTTATTCCAGAACTGTCGAGCCCAAGCATGGCACGCAGTTCGTGCTGTTCACCCTGAGGAATAAAGGAATCGGGATAGCCGAGACGCAGCACCCGTGTACCGTTCAGGCCACGCTCCTCCAGTAGTTCCAAAACCGCCGAGCCAAAGCCGCCTTGAAGCGCATTTTCCTCAATGGTTATCAGAATTCCGCACTTCTCCGCCAACGCAACGATCAATGTTTCATCGAGCGGCTTCACAAATCTGGCGTTTACGACCGTCAGCGCAATACCTTCCGCATCCAGGAGAGCGGCAGCCTCCAAGGCCGGACGCACCATCGTACCGAGGGCAAGTATTGCGGCGGCATCTCCCTCACGAAGAAGTTCGGCCCGACCGATCGGAAGAGTCTCAAGCGCCTGATCGAGCGCTATTCCGTAACCGTTTCCGCGTGGATAACGGACCGCCACCGGACTCCCGAGAGTGATGGCGGTCGCCAGCATATGCTGGAGTTCATTTTCATCCTTGGGGGCCATCAGGGTCAGGTTGGGAAGATGGCGCAGGTAGGAAAGATCAAAGGCACCGTGATGGGTCGGGCCGTCGTTCCCGACTACTCCGCCGCGATCGATGGCAAACGTGACCGGCAGCTTTTGCAGACAGACATCATGGCACACCTGGTCATATGCACGCTGCAAAAAGCTGGAGTAGACGGCAAAAACCGGATGGTACCCTCCTGCGGCCAAACCGGCGGCAAAAGTGACGCCATGCTGTTCGGCAATTCCGACATCAAAAAAACGCTCCGGGAACTCTTTGGAAAATCCGGCAAGACCGGTGCCGTCCGGCATGGCAGCGGTGATGGCGACAATTCGATCATCCTCGGCAGCCAACCTGCAGAGTGCAGCGCCGAAGACAGCAGTATACGAGGCCGCCTCCCCCTTTCCTTTAAGCACCTTGCCGGTCTCGACTTCGAACGGCCCGACCCCGTGAAACAGCGACGGATTCTCCTCGGCAGGCTTGTACCACATCCCTTTCTTCGTCAGCACGTGGATGAGGACCGAATTATTGAATTTCTTGACCTTTTCCAGTGTTTCGATCAGTGCCGGCAGGTCATGCCCATCAACCGGCCCGATATACTCGAATCCGAACGCCTGAAAAAGCATGCCGGGAGTAAAAAGCCCCTTGAATGACTCCTCCATCTTGCGGGCTACATGAAGAACTCCTTTGCCAACTTCCAACCGCTTAAGAAACGATTCGGTACTTTTTTTGAAACGCTGGACAAATTCGCTTGACGCCGTACGGGTCAGAAAGCTGGAAAGGGCGCCGACATTTTCGGCTATCGACATCTCGTTATCGTTCAGGATTATGATCATGTCCTTGTTGAGATGGCCGGCATGATTGATCCCTTCATAGGCGATGCCGCCGGTCATGGAACCATCACCGATAACCGCCAGCACCTTGCCGTTGCGCCCGTCCAGATCCCTGGCAACCGCAAAGCCGGTGGCGGCAGATATCGAAGTGGATGAATGTCCGACATCGAAGGCATCATGGCGCGACTCATGACGTTTGGGAAAGCCGCTGATACCGTTCAGGGTACGCAATGTCTTGAAATCGTCGCGCCGACCGGTGATCAGCTTGTGGGCATAGGCTTGATGTCCCACATCCCAGACAATCTTGTCTGCTGGAGTGGTGAAAACCCTGTGAAGGGCGATTGTTAACTCCACAACACCCAGAGACGGCGCCAGATGGCCGCCATTGGCGGCACAGGTCTGGATGATGGTCCGCCGCAGATCTGCAGCAAGCTCAGGAAGACGGGAAGACGGAAGCCGCTTGAGATCTTCGGGGGAATTTATTGTTTCTAGTATCGACATACATACGCCCATTTATGCTTAAAATCACCCTTCCTGTTCCGGCAGGAGACCCCAAAGGGCCTAAATGATTAGGGGTGGTAAGGCTTCAGTTTCGGCGCCGCACAATATACCGTGCAATTTCCCGTAGCGGATCGGCCTCTGCACCAAAAATTTCCAGAGCCCGCAGCGCCTCATCCATCATTGACCGGGCCTCTTCCTTGGCAGCAACCAGTCCCATCACGGCAGGATAGGTGGCCTTGCCGCGCGCCTGGTCACTGCCGGCGTCCTTGCCGATTTCTTCGGTCGTACCCTCAATATCGAGAATATCATCGGCGATCTGGAAGGCCAATCCCGCCGCTTCACCATAGCGGGTGATCGCCGTCAACTGCTGCCCGTCGGCTCCCCCCAAGAGCGCCCCGGCCACGACCGAGGCCTTGATCAAGGCTCCGGTTTTGTGGGTATGAATATACTGAACCGTTGCCAGATCAATATCCTGGCTTCCTTCACTCTCCATATCGATCACCTGACCGCCAACCATGCCGTAGGAACCGGCGCAGGACGCAATCTCATGGATTACAGCCAGCAGACCGGACGGGTCGCAGCCGTCTGCAAAGCGGGGATCGCTCGCCAGCTTGAATGCCTCCGTCAGAAGCGCATCACCGGCCAGAATCGCGATCGCCTCACCAAAAACCTTATGATTGGTTGGATTGCCGCGGCGGAAATCATCATCATCCATGGCCGGCAGGTCGTCGTGAATCAGCGAATATGTGTGGATCATCTCCATGGCACAGGCCGCAGGGATTGCGCGCCCCGTATCCCCACCAACCGCCTGGCAGGCAGCCAGCATCAGAATCGGCCGCACCCTCTTGCCGCCGGCAAAGACAGAGTAACGCATAGCCTTGTGAACACTATGCGGCAATTCCGTCTCTCCCGGCAGAAAACGGTCAAGTGCCGCATCAATACGAGCACATTGCTCTTTTAAATATGCTTTCAGATCCATATGCAGCTCTCTTTCTGTCAGTCTTCACCGGATTCAAATGGCTCACGCTTCAAAGAACCATCCTTCTGTTTCAGGAGGATTTCGACCCGCCGCTCGGCATCGTCGAGCCTGCTGGTACAGAAGGCCGCATGTTTCACCCCTTCTTCAAAGGCTTTCAGGGAGTCCTCTAACGTAAGTGAACCGGTTTCCAGGCGTTTTACTATTTCTTCCAGTTTTTTCAGGGATGCTTCAAATTTATCAGTGGCCATGGTCGTTGTCTTTCATAATAAAAGTGGGTAATTGTATACAGATACGCCGGCAGGCGTCAAGTTTTACCGGTTTCATGCGATTCTACACGGCAGCGGGCCCGGCCCCGGTACAGCCTCAGCAGCAGCAGTTCACCGGTTGCCAACGAACCTGCATCGGTCACCACCGTTCCGTCGTTGTCATGCGTTGCAATCGCATAGCCGCGGGCAAGCGTTTTGAGAGGAGAAAGCACCTCCAGACGTGCGGCATTGTCGCCGAACCTCTGTCGGATGACCTCCAGCCGTTGCGCCAGCAAACCTTCCCCCCGCACCGCCAGAAGCATAATCCGCTGCCGCAGGGCATCGATTTTCCCTTTTGGATCGTTATGCAGCAGGGCGTCCCGAAGGCGTTCAAAGCGGTCGCGACGGCGTGAGACAGCCGCACCGAGACCGGTCTCTAACCTCCCGTTCAGATCATCCATTCTCTGAGCCAGATGACCCAGCATCGTCCGTGGATCATGTAATGCCCTGCGCAACCCTGCGAGACGGCCGTCGTGTGCGGACAGCAGGTTTTCTACCGATCTTCGCATGCGGCCGGATAATGCATCGATCCGGCTGCGTAGCTCGTCGGAACTCGCAATAACCAGCTCGGCAGCAGCGGACGGCGTTGGCGCACGCAGATCGGCGACAAAGTCGCAAATAGTCCAGTCCGTTTCGTGCCCGACGGCCGAAATGATCGGGATTTTAGACCGATAGAGCGCCCGGGCCACGACCTCTTCGTTAAAAGCCCATAAATCCTCAAGCGAACCACCTCCACGACCAACAATAATGATATCCACCTCGCCCATCCGGTTCATCTCATCAATCGCCCGGGCAATCTCCGGCGCCGAGCCTTCCCCCTGTACGCGCACCGGATACAGCAACACCTCCAGCGAGGCAAAGCGCCGCTTCAGCACATTAAGAATATCATGGATGGCGGCGCCGGTGGGCGAAGTAATCACCCCTATTTTACGGGGGAAGAGGGGCAGACTGGTCTTATGAGCCTCGGCAAACAGCCCTTCATGAGCCAGTTTTTCCTTCAGTTGCACGAAGGCGGTCTGCAGTGCGCCGATTCCGGCCGGTTCCATATATTCGCAGATCAGTTGATACTCGCCACGCTGGTCATAAACCGAAATCCGACCCCGCGCAATCAGCGCCATCCCGTCCGACAGCCGGAATTTAATATTCTTTACGGCGCTCTTGAACATCACGCAACGCAACTGGGCACCTGTGTCCTTGAGGGTAAAATAGCAGTGGCCTGAAGAAGGGTAGGAAAGATTTGATACTTCTCCCTGCACCCAGAGCTGCTCGAAGTTCTCCTCAAGCACCCCGCGGAGCAAAGCAGTCAGACGACTGACGGTAAGGATTGTTTTTTCGGAGAAAATATCCAAATGGAATGTCCGCTTGTTACGCTTTTGAGATGCCGGGGAAACTCGGATGAATGGTCGCTGGTTTTTTCACGATGCTTCCTCGGTATAGTGCCGTTGAAGGGTGTCCTGTTCTTCCCTGCCATATCGTATTTTCATAACGGTCAGGAGGGCATTGCAGATCAGTGGTATTATGTTGGCCACAATCAGAGGCAGATCATTGATAAGAATACCGTAGACCATCCAAAGTGCAACACCGAACGCCAAAAGAAGCGGCTGCCAGACGGAAATATCACGGGCATGACGGGTTTTCAGCGTTTTGATCACCTGCGGAATGGCTGCGATGCTGGTGAGTGTCCCGGCCACGAGACCGATCGTCGTCGCGGTCACGAACGCTTCCTCCCGTCAAACGCCGAGCTTGCCCAGTCAATCTGCGTCAACATCCCGCGCAACACGGTGACTTCACGACTATCAAGATTCGCCCGAAAAAAAATCCTCCGGAGCGAGCGCATCATATGCGCCGGGTTCTGCTCGTTCAGAAAACCGATCTTGTTCAGAGTGGAATTAAAGTGCGCAAAGAGTGTTTCCATCTCTTCGGATTTTGCCAGTTCAAACGGCCGCCCTCCCCCCGCAGATTCATTGGCCTTGCCAAGTTCATAGCAAAAAAGCAGCACCGACTGGGCCAGGTTGAGCGAACCATATTCATTGGATGTCGGAATAGTGGCATGCCAGCGACAGAGGGAGAGTTCTTCGGTCGTCAGGCCGCTGTCCTCACGTCCGAATACGATTGCCGCCCGGCAGTCCGGAGTTACCCGTTCCCTGAGGAGACCTGCCACTTCCGGGGGAGAAAGTATTTCCTGACGGTACTTACCATGCCGCCGGGTCGTGCCGACCGTCAGAGTGCAATCCGCCATGGCTGAAGCAAGGTCGGGGAATACCAACGCCGATTCGAGCAGATCCCGTGCAGCAACGGCGAATTTCAGCGATTCCGCGTCAAAACGATCACACCCGTTTACGATTCTCAACTGGGTAAATCCCATATTTTTCATGGCCCGGCAGGCCATGCCGATATTGCCGGGTGATTGAGGTTCAACCAGAATAATTATGATGTCTTTGTTCAAGAGATTACCCTTCGTGAAGCATGTATGGCCCGAATTCGTGCCAGCCGAACTCTGGCCGGCTTTTTGAGTTTCCAGACGTGATAGGCATGAACGCACCACGCCATACTGATGAAACCAAACAGGGCCAGAACGAGGTAATGTTCATAGTTGCTGACGCTGTCCAATATGAGCGAAGCACTTTTGCCGAACAGATATCCCCCCAGAGAAAAAACAGCCGCCCAGGAGAAGGCACTGATCAGGTTTATCCAGAGAAATGTGCGGGGGGCAAGATTGGTTATCCCGAGAATTATCGGCAGGACAATTCTGAATCCATAGGTGAACCGGGAGATGAACGCAACATAATTCCCGTATTTTTCGATCAGCTTGAGTGCTTCACGGAACTTTTTGGCGATGAAGTGGAAACGTTTAAGCAATCGCTTCCCATTGAAACGTCCGAGGTAAAAATAGAATTGATCTCCGAGGAAAGAACCTGCCCAGGCGGTACAGATGACGCCCAGAATATTCAGATACCCCTGAAAGGCAAGAAAACCGGCCAGGAGAAGGATCGCTTCACCCTCCAGAAAGGTTCCAACGAACAGCACCCAGTACCCGTGAAGCGCCAGGTACTCCTTGAGAATCTGCTGAACATGCACCGTCAGCCCCTGTTGTGGAATATACTAGACTGCAAGGCGGCCGGCGATTTCTGATTTCATCAGGTCCATCATTTCGTCAATACGAGCGTGAGAGTCATTAACCATGGCATCGGCCTCAACCTGGGCGAGGAAGAGCGCACGGGCTGCGTTATCCAGCAGCTGCGAGGGGCCGCCCCCCTCATTAATTCTCTTTTCAACAATTTCCCGGCCCGCCCTGGACAGATATGCAGAGGCAACTTCAGAAATATCGTCAACAAGCTCAAGGAGCTTTTTCTCACTCAGCATCGAAACGGAAGAAACGGCGGCATAAACTTCTTTCGGGCGCATTGCCGCATTCCGCGATCGGGCCGATTCCCATAATTTCTGCAGGTTAACCATTTGCAGCAGATCGTACTGAATCAACTCTTCAAGAGTCCTCGTTGAACTGATTTCAACACGTGCACCGGGCAGAGCAGCTATTTTCAGTGATTCCTCCGATGAGGAGGAAATCGAGCCGGCGCCATCGTGATAAAAACCTATCGGCAGACCATCTTTGTAAAATATCATTGCAGTGCGATCAGATGTATAAAAACGTACGACCCCGTTTGCATTCTGTCCCTTCAAGCGGGCCAGTGCGCCCTTGATGTCAACCTGCCGCACCTCATCGCCGTTAAAAAGGCGGGTGCCGATCGTCAGAGCATGGGCGCATACGGCGAGATCTGCGGTCATGCGATACACATTAATTTCACCACCGGCCGAGATCACCTTGTCAAATAACAACATAATTGCTTCAAAACCGGTCTTGTCCCGCCCTTCTTCGCAGCTGAGTGCACACAGCAGCTTCCCTTTGGCAAAGATTCCATAGAAGTCGAATTCCGGAGCAGAGTGATGTATATACCCGGTAAAACCTCCGGTGCCGAGTTTTTCAAGGACATCCGGAATAACAATATTATTGGCAGCTATTTTTTCGTACAGCGGATTTGCTTTCGGCAGGAAACGCATCCCACAGCCCCCGGATTAATAAGTACATGAACTATATTAGTCGTAAAGTTTTCAGTTGGTACACCACCCAGCCAACAGAAGTACCGTAAAGTATTTTTGGGGCCATGTCAAAGCAAAATAAAACCTCATAAAACGCTGATTATCCTAATATAACCAAGATATTAAGCTTGACAAACTGCCGTTGTTACAGTAGTTTTTGAAAGTTATAGCGTCCTTAATGTTTGATTGTTTTTTTAGATAATTCCGGCTCGGAGACATTGATGGCAGTCAGTTCTAAAAAAGATACGCTGATCGATGATGCTCAAAAGTTTGCTCTGCGCGGCCAGCTTGACAAAGCCGTCAAAGCCTACGAACAGATTCTGAAATTAGACCCTGCCGCTATTAACCTGCGCCAGAAACTGGCCGAGCTGTTAATTAAATGCGGGCGGAATGATGACGCTCGCAAAGAATTTGAGACCGTCGGAATACATTTTTCAAAGAACGGTTTTTATCTGAAGGCTATTGCTGTCTACAAACAGCTGCAAAAGCTTTTTCCCGAAGACATTTCACTGTCCCTTACGCTTGCGGAACTGAACGAAAAGTATGGCCTCGTTGCAAATTCCCTTTCCGAATACAGACTCGTATATGAGTTCCATAATAAAGCCGGTAATATTCCGGAGGCGATCCGCATTCTCGACAGAATGCAAAACGTTGACCCTCAGAATATACCGATAAAAATCAAACTTGCGGAAGCCTTAATTCAACTGGGGAAGAAGGACGAGTCATACGCCGTATTCGCGAAAGCGACCTCCATGCTGCTGGAACGCAATGACACCGCTTCGCTTACCAAAGTTTGCGCCCGTATCCAGCAGCTTTTCCCCGATAAGCCCGACTTCCTGCTTGAGGTGCTCACAGGGCAGGTCAATCAGGGCAATGCCGCATCTGCCATAGGCAGCCTCCAGAACCTTCTTCGCAGCGATCCGAACAACAAGGATGTCTGGGAGTTGACGGCAAGGGCATATCAACTGCTTGAACAGCCGCAGCGGGCCAAGATCGCCTACCAGCATTATCTGAAACGCTTCCCGGCAGAACCTGCGGCGATGCTCGGCCTCATCTCGTCTTTCACCGTTGAACAAAACATTGTAGAGGCGGTTGAACTGCTTGATCGATACGAGGAGGCCCTGATTTCAGCCGGTTTTCTGCAAGAGCTGGAACAGGTTTACCACTCCCTCGACAAGATAGATCCGATCAGCACCAGAGTCTTGCAAGGTCTCATCAGGGTTGCCACTGCATCCGGCAACGAGAGCGAAGTACATTCGCTTACATCACGACTGAAATCACTGCATGCTGTTTCCGGTAATGCACAGGGTGCCACACCATTGGTCGGTGCGCCCCCTTCAAAGCAAACAACTGCTCCTGATTCAGGAGCTGTTAAGGTCGAATTCACACCCGAAACGGTTCGGGACGCCGGGAGTTCCACGGCATCGACTGATTCGGCGCTGCAGTCTGATGAGGATATAGAGATCGATATTGAAATCGATGTCGATAACCCTCTTGAATCTTCCGATCAGGAAATAACTACGGCTTCAACAGGTGATAACTGGCTTGACTCGATCGGCAACCTGTTTGACTCCATCGATACCGTTCCGCGCGGGGTAAGGTTCGGCAATGAAATGGAAAATTCTGACGCTCAGTCGCATTTTGATCTTGGACAGGCATTCAAAGAAATGGGTTTATACGATGAGGCGATCAACGAGTTTCGTCAGGCGTCGCTGGATGCATCGCGACGGGTGGAATGCCTGATTTTGCAGTGTGTATGCCTGAGAGAGCGTGGTGAGCTTGAAAAAGCCATGTCCATGCTGCAGGCTCTGTTAAAAACGGGGTTAAGCATAGAAGCCAGCTGTGCGGTAAAATATGAGCTGGCAACAGGATACGAAGCTGCGGGGAAAAAAGATGATGCACATTTTCTTCTGAACGAAATATACGCCATAAATCCCGGCTTCAGGGATATCGGTTCACGGCTGAATGCAGCAAACACCTCGGAAAGTCTTGATTTTTCAGACGAGGACCTGCAGGACTTCTGACGACAATAGCATATGGCACGTTTTAATGACGATATCTGGTGTGATTTTGCTGAACAGACCCTAAGGAGGCTTACTACATGAAAAAAACTCTCTCAGCCGTATTGTTTCTCGCAATACTGGGGTGCATGCATTCCGCTGTTCTTGCTGCGGAACTGCTTGATGTCAAACCGGTTATCGCCGGGAATGCCGTATCGGTTGAAATTTCGGCCGATATTGCGATGACATACACCTATTACAAAGTACCTGGCCAGGCACGGGCAGTCGTTGACATCGCCGAAGCTGACCCTGAAAAAGTCGAACCTTTAATTGTCGTCAACAAAGGTGCGGTATCAAGCATAAGTGTCGACAAAGCTCAGATTTCCGGAATTGTCGTCAGCAGAATTATTTTCAATCTCGTTTCTGAATCGGATATCTCGGTCACTGCTTCTCCTGATCGCAAGCTGCTGACGGTGACATTTGGCGGTCCGGCTGCTGCTGGCAAGCCTGAACCTAAATCTGAACCTAAACCTGTGCCGCCACCAGAACCTGTCGCGAAAGTTGAGCCGCCTGCAATCGCAGCAGCGACTCCTCCGGCAGGCGCAGGTCTGGAAGAAGACCCTCTTGGACTCGATGAGCCCGCCGCTAAATCGGCCGCCCCATTGACCACGGCTGTTGCAGCGGCGAGCGAAGTTCCTCTCTCTGCAGCGCCGACGGTGATGCGGATCCCGAAACTTGGACCGGTAGTACCGGCCCTTTCTGCACCGGCGCTCCCCTCAGCACTGACGATAACGGGAATAGCAACCGGAGGATCCTATATTGAAATACGGGCTAACCAGCCTGTTGCAGATTACAAGACCATCAGACTGTCGAGTCCCGAGCGTCTCGTCATTGATATCGCAGGTGCAAAAAAACAACTGAAATCAAAATCATTCATGATCAACAAGTTTGGTATTACAAAGGTCCGCATTGGAGAGGCACCGGATCATATTCGTGTTGTTATCGATTCGGGCAAGGTTGCATTTCCTGCGCACACCATTACCAACACTGAAGACGGACTGCGGATTAATTTCAAATAGGTCCGTTCCATCGAATGAAAAACCGGCCGGCCAGCTCAAATCAGAATGATGAGCAGGCCGGCCGGTTTTGTATCTGGCCAACGGGAATGTAATACGCCGGTGATCAGTTCTCGGTCATAAAGTGCTGCTCATACAGATCTTCAAGAGATTGAAGATGGCGGCTCTCCTCTTGAAGGAGTTGAGCAAACAGCTTTCCCATCGGTGCACCCGCGCAACCGTTTGAAACCCTGCCATAGAAATCCACAGCCCCTTTTTCCAGGTGGATGGCATGAATGAGTGCCTCACGTACGCCGGACTGCGGGCCGAGTTCCTGTTTTTTCAACACGTAGTCAAGATGCATGGTAGGAATAGGCTTGCTAAGATCATCACCACCATCCATACGCCCGTCCAGAAGTGCTTTCTCCAGCTGGTGCTTGTGGTCCAGTTCATCCAGCGCATTTTCGCGCAGCAGCTCCTTGGCCCCTTTGTTTGTCAGTTGGCGGATAGCAGCCAGATAATTGCGGAACCCTTCCTCTTCCATCGCAATCGCCATTTCAAGCGCTGCGTCAAAGGT